>NZ_AICU01000049.1:0-4278 GCF_000257865.1 Streptococcus mitis SK575
CACTAGCGCAGTAGCATCTACATCAGCATCAACAAGTGCGGTAGCCTCTACATCAGCAGACACATTATCTTCTGAAACACCATCAGCATCAGCAGGTAAGTCAAGACAGCAATTGCCAAATACAGGTACAGAAGCTTCAAAATCATCTGTACTCCTTGGAGCTTTGGCAGCCGTAACTGGTCTAGGTCTGTTTGCGAAACGCCGTAAACGTGATGATGAAGAATAATCGGATTAAAAATACATAGAAAGTATTACTATTTCGATTTATGAAAAATCCCTTGGATGAAAAATCATCCAAGGGATTTTTTGCGTTTTAAAAGTTAAGGGAAACGGAAAAATAATATAAAAAATGTTATAATAGTAGGAAAGGAGAACGACTACATGACTGAAAAAATTACGGTAATTGTACCAGTTTATAATGTTGAACATTATCTAGAAAAATGTTTGGATAGTTTAATTAATCAAACTTATAAAAATCTTGAAATTATTGTAATCAATGATGGTTCTACAGATAATTCGGGTGAAATTTGTCAAGAGTATGCACAAAAAGATAATCGAATTGTCTATATTGAAAAAGAGAATGGTGGTTTATCAGATGCGAGAAATGTAGGTCTGGACAAGATGACTGGTTCCTATGTAACTTTCATTGATTCTGATGATTGGGTTGAATTAGATTATGTAGAAATCCTATACAAGAAAATAATTGAGTATCAGGCTGATATTGCAGTTGGTAATTATTATTCTTTCAACGAAAGTGAAGGAATGTTCTACTTTCATATATTGGGAGATTCTTATTATGAGAAAGTATATGATAATGTGTCCATTTTTGAAAATTTGTATGAATCTCAAGAAATGAAGAGTTTTGCTTTGATATCTGCTTGGGGCAAACTCTATAAAGCGAAATTGTTTGATTATCTGCGATTTGATAAAGGGAAGCTCGGCGAAGATGGTTATTTTAATCAAAAAATATACTTATCTGTAAATAAAGTAGTTTATTTAAACAAAGGTCTGTACGCATATCGTCAGAGAAGTGGAAGTATTACAAAAACTTGGACAGAAAAGTGGATGCATGCCTTAGTTGATGCTATGTCAGAGCGTATTACTCTACTAGCTAATATGGGTTATCCTCTTGAGAAGCACTTGGCAGTTTATCGTCAGATGTTGGAAGTCAGTCTCGCGAACGGTCAAGCTAGTGGTTTATCCGATACAGCAACGTATAAAGAGTTTGAAATGAAAAGAACTCTTTTAAATCAGTTATCAAGACAGGAACAAAGGGAAAAGAAAGCCATTGTACTAGCAGCAAACTATGGCTATGTGGACCAAGTTTTAACGACTATCAAGTCTATTTGTTATCATAATCGTTCTATTCGGTTTTATCTGATTAATAGTGATTTTCCTAATGAATGGTTGAAACAATTAAATAAACGATTAGAAAAGTTTGATTCAGAAATTATTAATTGCCGAGTCACATCTGAGCAAATTTCGCGTTATAAAACGGATATTAGTTATACTGTTTTTTTGCGCTATTTTGTGGCTGATTTTGTGAAAGAAGATAAGGCTCTTTATTTAGACTGCGATTTAGTAGTAACGAAAAATCTAGATGACTTATTTGCTACAGATTTACAGGACTATCCTTTGGCTGCTATTCGAGATTTTGGAGGCAGAGCCTATTTTGGTCGAGAAATCTTTAATGCAGGTGTTCTCTTGATTAATAATGCTCTTTGGAAGCAAGAGCATATAGCTCAAAAGTTGATTGATTTAACCAATGAATGGCATGATAAAGTGGATCAGGCTGATCAAAGTATTTTAAATATGCTTTTTGAAAATAAATGGCTAGAACTAGATTTTGATAATAATCATGTTGTCATTCATGAACGTTTCGCAAACTATAATTTTCCATATGGGCAGGAATATCCAGGAATTATTCACTATTTATCAGAGAGAAAGCCTTGGCATACACACGCTGAACAAACCTATCGTGATGTTTGGTGGTATTACCATGATATGGAATGGACAGAGTTAGGAAAAAATCATCATTTACATTCTCTTAAAAAATTGCATCTCTATCCTCTAAGAGTTCCATTTTCTTGTTTGATTTATACAGCTTCAGATCAAATTGAGCAACTGGAAACACTAATAGTGGCTTTACCAGAAGTGCAATTTAAGATTGCAGCAAGAGTAATCGTTAGTGAGAATCTTTCTAGACTTGTTGTGTATCCAAACGTTACTGTCTATTCTGGAACAGTGTCTTTAGAGGAATTGGATAGAGAATTGGTAGAAACTTGTCAGCTTCTTTTAGATATCAACTATGGTGAGAAGGAAGTAGAGATATTAGAGCAATTTATTTCCCAAAATAAACCAATTTTAGCCTTTGAAAATACTAAAACGTATGAAGCGAACCAAGAGATATATCAGATTGATCAAGTTTCAGAAATGATAGAGAGAATAAGAGAGTTAAATAGATGAGAAAAAATACTGTGCGAGGTGATGCACTAATCTTAACTGTAAGTGATCAGATTGAACAATTAGAATACATTTTGGAAAACTCACCAGATATTTGTTTTCATATTGCAGCTCCTGTACAGTTTTCTGAAAAGATAAAAGTACTGGAGTCTAAATATAATGTCCGTCTCGTGACAGTTACAACTGATCAGCAAATTGATTTTCTAGTGAATATGTGTGATTTCCTACTAGATATCAATCATTTTCAAGAAGTTGATTCTATTGTTTCCAAATTTGTGCAGGCTGGTAAAATGGTCTTGGCTTTTGATAATACAGTCCATGGAAATCAAGGTCAAGAAGTCTTTGAAGCAAATAGACCTGATGAATTGGTTAGTAGGATTCGTGATAGTATAAATTCAATCTCAGTGGGGGTGAATAATCATGAAAAAATCATCCAAGATGGCACTTGGAATGTATTTCAAATCGATGATAAGGCCCACTTCGTAGTAGGAGCCAATGTCATTTGTAGAAATTTTGAAAATTTCCATGTTTCTTCTGGTAAGTTAATACTGCATAATGGTGTCTTTATCAATAACTCTTGTAGTTTTAACTGTATGGAAAGAATTGAAATTGGGGCAGGTACCATGATGGGAGAAGGTGTTCGTTTCTATGATCACGACCATATTTATACCGCTGAAAAAATTGAAAAATGGCAGTGGACTTCAGCACCAATTATAGTTGGAAGAGATTGCTGGATAGGAAGTAATGTCACGATTTTAAAAGGAGTGACGATTGGGGATAATACCATTATCGGAGCCGGTTGTCTCATACGCAATGATGTTCCGGCAAACAGTGTGGTTTATAATGATGGAAATCTTTGTATAAAAAGAAGAGATTAAACAGGAAATATAATAAATCAAATTTAGGTAAGTTAGTATATGGAAAATGAATTAATTAGTATTATAGTTCCAATCTACAACGTTGAGAATTATTTAAGACAGTGTTTGGATAGTATTCAGAATCAAACTTATAAAAAGTTTGAATGCATTATGGTTAATGATGGATCCACAGATAGCTCACAACAAATAGCGGAAGAGTATCTAACGGATAGTCGTTTCACACTAATCAATCAATCTAATAAAGGTTTAAGTGGGGCTAGAAATACGGGTATTAGTCATATTAGAGAAGAGTCTACTTTTATATCCTTTGTAGATAGTGATGATTATATTTATCCTGATTTCTTAGAAACTTTAATAGAACACATCGAAGATGATGTTGATATTATAGAAGGAATGATTGAATATTTCCATGATGAAATAAAAGCGGATAATGTCTGTCATAATTTTGAGAAAAAAATATTAATAAGCAAGGATGACAAATTGGGAGAATTGGCATTAAATGAGCTGAGAGTTAGCGTTTTTCCAAAATTGTTTCGAAAAAGTTTATTAACAGAAGATTTTTTTCCAGAGGGGTGGATATTTGAAGATTTAGCAGTTGTTCCAGAGTTGGTAAGTCATTCAGGAAAATGGATTAAATTACCAAAAGTTATATATGGTTATAGGATTCGTCCAAATTCAATTACTACTCAAGAATTTTCAGAAGAAAAATTAGATGTATTTAAGATATTCGAAAAGTATGACTTGTTTTTTAAAGATGAGAGTGATGGCACAAAATTATTAGTTGAAAAAATAAAATATTTACATTTGAATTATCATGACATAGAATTTGTACCAGAGAATAATCAGTATAAACAGTTATACAAACAAGAAAAACAAAAACTATTATCTAAAATAGCAGATTATGAAAGTAAAACTTTGATTAGTATTATCGTACCCA
>NZ_AICU01000050.1:0-6922 GCF_000257865.1 Streptococcus mitis SK575
TGAGGAAATTTCCCTCTCTTTTCCTTTAGTCTCTCCTTTCTTTTGCTGATTTTATTCAAAGAAAATGATATAATAGTAGTTATGGAAAAAAAGAAATTACGCATCAATATGTTGAGTTCAAGTGAGAAAGTAGCAGGGCAAGGAGTTTCGGGCGCTTACCGTGAATTAGTTCGTCTTCTTCATCGTGATGCCAAGGACCAATTGATTGTTACAGAAAATCTTCCAATAGAGGCAGATGTGACTCACTTTCATACAATTGATTTCCCCTATTATTTATCAACATTTCAAAAGAAACGCTCAGGAAGGAAAATTGGCTATGTGCATTTTTTGCCTGATACACTTGAGGGGAGTTTGAAAATTCCATTTTTCTTAAAGGGAATTGTTAAACGCTATGTATTTTCTTTTTACAACCGGATGGAGCACTTGGTGGTGGTCAATCCGATGTTTATTGAGGATTTGGTGGCAGCTGGTATTCCACGTGAAAAAGTGACCTATATTCCTAACTTTGTCAACAAGGAAAAATGGCACCCCCTTCCACAAGAAGAGGTGGTCAGACTGCGAACAGAGCTAGGTCTTAGTGACAATCAGTTTATCGTAGTAGGTGCTGGTCAAGTTCAGAAACGTAAAGGGATTGATGACTTTATCCGTCTGGCTGAGGAATTGCCTCAGATTACCTTTATCTGGGCCGGTGGTTTCTCTTTTGGTGGCATGACAGATGGTTATGAACGCTACAAGAAAATGATGGAAAATCCACCTAAAAATTTGATTTTTCCAGGAATTGTCTCACCAGAGCGAATGCGCGAGTTGTATGCCCTAGCGGATCTTTTCTTGCTTCCTAGTTACAATGAACTCTTTCCGATGACTATTTTAGAGGCTGCCAGTTGTGAAGCTCCTATTATGTTGCGTGATTTAGATCTTTATAAGGTAATTTTAGAGGGAAATTATCGGGCGACAGCAGATAGAGAAGAGATGAAAGAGGCTATTTTGGAATATCAAGCAAATCCTGCTGCCTTAAAAAATCTTAAAGAAAAGGCTAAGAATATTTCTAGAGAGTATTCTGAAGAGCATCTGTTACAAATCTGGTTGGACTTTTATGAGAAACAAGCCGCTTTAGGGAGAAAGTAAAAAGTGAGGTAATCTATGCGAATTGGTTTATTTACAGATACCTATTTTCCTCAGGTTTCAGGTGTTGCGACCAGTATTCGAACCTTGAAAACCGAACTTGAAAAGCAGGGGCACGCTGTTTTTATCTTTACGACGACAGATAAGGATGTCAATCGTTATGAAGATTGGCAAATTATCCGCATTCCAAGTGTTCCCTTCTTTGCTTTTAAGGATCGCCGCTTTGCCTATCGAGGATTCAGCAAGGCGCTTGAAATTGCTAAACAATATCAACTGGATATTATCCATACTCAGACAGAATTTTCTCTTGGCTTGTTGGGAATTTGGATTGCGCGTGAATTGAAGATTCCAGTCATCCATACCTATCACACCCAGTACGAAGACTATGTGCATTATATTGCCAAGGGGATGTTGATTCGTCCTAGTATGGTCAAGTATCTGGTCAGAGGTTTCCTGCACGATGTGGATGGGGTTATTTGCCCGAGTGAGATTGTCCGTGACTTGTTATCTGACTATAAGGTCAAGGTGGAAAAGAGAGTTATTCCAACTGGTATTGAATTAGCCAAGTTTGAACGTCCAGAAATCAAGCAAGAAAATCTGAAAGAACTGCGTACTAAACTAGGGATTCAAGATGATGAAAAGATGTTGCTTAGCCTTTCCAGAATTTCCTATGAAAAAAATATTCAAGCAGTACTAGCAGCCTTTGCAGAAGTTCTGAAAGAAGAAGACAAGGTTAAACTGGTGGTATCTGGGGATGGTCCTTATCTGGATGACCTCAAAGAGCAAGCCCAGAAACTAGAGATTCAAGACTACGTCATCTTTACTGGCATGATTGCTCCTAGTGAGACGGCTCTTTATTACAAGGCGGCGGATTTCTTCATCTCGGCATCGACGAGTGAAACGCAAGGTTTGACCTACTTGGAAAGCTTAGCTAGTGGGACGCCTGTCATTGCTCACGGAAATCCTTATCTGGACAATCTTATCAGTGATAAAATCTTTGGAACCTTATATTACGGTGAACATGATTTGGCTGGAGCTATTCTGGAGGCCCTGATTGCAACACCAGACATGAATGAGCATACCTTATCAGAGAAATTGTATGAGATTTCAGCTGAGAACTTTGGGAAACGAGTGCATGAGTTTTATCTGGATGCCATTATTTCAAATAACTTCCAGAAAGATTTAGCAAAAGATGGCACGGTCAGCCAGCGTATCTTTAAAACAGTTTTGTATCTACCGCAACAGGTGGTTGCTGTACCCGTAAAAGGCTCTAGACGCATGCTGAGGGCTTCAAAAACGCAGTTAATCAGCATAAGAGATTATTGGAAAGACCATGAAGAATAGAAAGAGGAACAGCTATGAAAAAACAATTAATGAGAAGCAGTCGTGATAAAAAGATTGCTGGTGTTTGTGCCGGAGTGGCCCATTATTTTGATATGGATCCTACTATTGTTCGCGTAATATGGGGTGTCCTTGCTTGCTGTTACGGAGCGGGAATTGTAGCTTATATCATTTTATGGATTATCGCACCTGTAGCA
This sequence comes from Streptococcus mitis SK575, assembly GCF_000257865.1. Lineage (GTDB taxonomy): Bacteria > Bacillota > Bacilli > Lactobacillales > Streptococcaceae > Streptococcus > Streptococcus mitis_CQ. Next base: position 2,661 of record NZ_AICU01000050.1, read on the forward strand.
AGTGACTATTGAAAACTAGCTCAATTCATGCTAAGATAATAGAAAATAGAATGTAACGAAGGAGAAAAAAATGGCATTTGGAGATAATGGAAATCGTAAAAAAACTATGTTTGAGAAAATAACCTTGTTTATCGTGATTATCATGCTAGTAGCAAGTTTATTGGGAATTTTTGCAACTGCAATTGGTGCCCTCAGTAATCTATAAAATAGATTCAAGAAAATTTAGTGACTGGGATTTCCCAGCCCTTTTTTAAAGTGAGAAGAAAAAATGAGTATGTTTTTAGATACAGCTAAGATCAAGGTCAAGGCTGGTAATGGTGGTGATGGCATGGTTGCCTTTCGCCGTGAAAAATATGTCCCTAATGGCGGTCCTTGGGGCGGTGATGGTGGTCGTGGAGGCAATGTCGTCTTCGTTGTAGATGAAGGTTTACGTACCCTCATGGATTTCCGCTATAATCGCCATTTCAAGGCTGATTCTGGTGAGAAAGGAATGACCAAAGGGATGCATGGTCGTGGTGCTGAGGACCTTAGAGTTCGAGTACCACAAGGTACGACTGTTCGTGATGCAGAGACTGGCAAGGTTTTGACAGATTTGATTGAACATGGTCAAGAATTTATCGTTGCCCACGGTGGTCGTGGTGGACGTGGAAACATCCGCTTTGCGACACCAAAAAATCCTGCACCGGAAATCTCTGAAAATGGAGAACCAGGTCAGGAACGTGAGTTACAATTGGAACTAAAAATCTTGGCAGATGTCGGTTTAGTAGGTTTCCCATCTGTAGGGAAATCAACACTTTTAAGTGTTATTACCTCAGCTAAACCTAAAATTGGTGCCTACCACTTTACGACCATTGTGCCAAATCTAGGTATGGTTCGTACCCAATCAGGTGAATCCTTTGCAGTAGCCGATCTACCAGGTTTGATTGAAGGCGCTAGTCAAGGTGTTGGTTTGGGAACTCAGTTCCTTCGTCACATTGAGCGTACACGTGTTATCCTTCACATCATTGATATGTCAGCTAGCGAAGGTCGTGATCCTTATGAGGATTATCTTGCCATCAATAAAGAGCTGGAGTCGTATAATCTTCGTCTGATGGAGCGTCCACAGATTATCGTAGCCAACAAAATGGACATGCCTGAGAGTCAAGAAAATCTTAAAGAATTTAAGAAAAAATTGGCTGAAAACTACGATGAATTTGAAGAGTTACCAGCTATCTTCCCAATTTCTGGATTGACCAAGCAAGGTCTGGCAACGCTCTTGGATGCTACAGCTGAATTGTTAGACAAGACACCAGAATTTTTGCTCTATGACGAGTCAGATATGGAAGAAGAAGCATACTACGGCTTTGACGAGGAAGAAAAAGCCTTTGAAATTAGTCGTGATGACGATGCAACATGGGTGCTTTCTGGTGAAAAACTGATGAAACTCTTTAATATGACCAACTTTGATCGTGACGAATCAGTCATGAAATTTGCTCGCCAGCTTCGTGGTATGGGAGTTGATGAAGCTCTTCGTGCGCGTGGTGCTAAGGATGGGGACTTGGTCCGCATTGGTAAATTTGAGTTTGAATTTGTAGACTAGGAGATTGATATGGGAGATAAACCGATATCTTTCCGAGATGCGGATGGTAATTTTGTTTCCGCCGCAGACGTTTGGAATGAAAAGAAATTGGAAGAACTATTTAATCGTCTCAATCCAAATCGTGCCTTGAGGTTGGCACGAACTAAAAAAGACAATCCATCTTAAATACGTAAGATAAAACTCCAATTATCAGTCAAGTTAACTGTAACAAATAGAAGCTAAGATCGAGAAAGGGCAAAATTCGTCCTTTCTTTTTATTTATAAAGTATAATATATTAAAATAAAATATAAACAAATAGACTAGGGAATTCAAATCAAATTTCTAACAAGGCTTTATAAATTGTGTTGTCCTATTCTAGCTTCAAGACACTGTATTTTTTCTATTGAAAAAAGAATTTTTTTACAAAAATAGTTGGTTATTTAGTTTATTTATGCTATAATAGGAGCAATTATTTTTAGGAGGTGCAGTATGTCTTATTTGTTTGAGATATTACCGAGTTTATTGAGCGGTGCAAGCATGACTTTACAGGTTTTTGTGCTGGTCTTGATTTTTTCTATTCCCTTGGGCGTTTTGATTGCCTTTGCCTTGCAAGTCCATTGGAAGCTCCTCCATCATCTGATTAACATTTATATTTGGATCATGCGGGGTACACCTTTGCTTTTGCAATTGATTTTTATTTATTATGTGCTCCCAAGTATTGGGATCCGTTTAGACCGCCTTCCTGCAGCCATTATTGCCTTTGTTCTGAATTATGCGGCTTACTTTGCTGAAATCTTTCGTGGGGGGATTGATACCATTCCTAAAGGTCAATATGAGGCTGCCAAGGTCTTGAAGTTTAGTCCCTTTGACACAGTGCGCTATATTATTTTGCCCCAAGTGACCAAGATTGTTCTTCCTAGTGTTTTTAATGAGGTTATGAGTTTGGTCAAGGATACTTCTCTGGTCTATGCTCTAGGAATTTCAGACCTCATCTTGGCTAGTCGAACAGCTGCCAACCGTGACGCTAGCCTGGTTCCCATGTTCTTGGCAGGTGCTATTTACTTGATTTTGATTGGGATTGTGACCATTCTTGCCAAAAAAGTTGAGAAGAAGTACAGTTACTATAGATAGGAGGCTACCATGTTAGAATTACGAAATATCAATAAGGGATTTGGTGAAAAGCAAATTTTGTCCAATTTCAGTTTAAGAATTCCTGAAAAGCAAATCCTAGCTATCGTTGGGCCTTCTGGTGGAGGTAAGACAACTCTCTTACGTATGCTTGCAGGTCTTGAAACCATTGATTCAGGGCAAATCTTTTATAATGGAGAACCTTTAGAGCTGGATGAATTGGAGAAGCGGAATCTACTGGGATTTGTCTTCCAAGATTTTCAACTGTTCCCTCATTTATCAGTTCTGGACAATTTGACCTTATCTCCTGTAAAAACCATGGGAATGAAGCAGGATGAGGCTGAGCAGAAGGCGCGAGGTCTTTTGGAACAATTAGGACTGGCAGGACATGCAGATGCCTATCCTTTCTCACTATCTGGTGGGCAAAAGCAACGGGTGGCCTTGGCGCGTGCTATGATGATTGACCCAGAAATCATTGGCTACGATGAACCAACTTCGGCCCTAGATCCAGAATTACGCTTGGAAGTGGAAAAACTGATCTTGCAAAATAGGGAACTTGGCATGACCCAGATTGTGGTTACCCACGATTTGCAGTTTGCTGAAAATATCGCAGATCAGATTCTCAAGGTTGAGCCCAAGTAGGAGGTGCCAATGACTAATAAGAAAATTGCTTTGGTATTGGTTTCGCTCCTGACTCTCTTTTTAACAGCTTGTACTCAGAAGGCTAGCGATCCAAAGCAGGATAACTGGTATAAGTATCAAGAGCAAGGCAGTATAACCATTGGTTTTGACAATACCTTTGTACCCATGGGATTTGAAGAAAAGAATGGCCAATATACGGGCTTTGATATTGACTTAGCACAAGCAGTTTCTGAAAAATTAGGTTTTAAGGTGCAATTTCAGCCAATTGACTGGGATATGAAGGAGACGGAACTGCAAAATGGAACTATAGATGCCATCTGGAATGGCTATTCTGCCACTGATGAACGCCGAGAGAAGGTTGCCTTTAGCATTCCATATATGGAAAATCAGCAAGTTCTGGTTGCGAAGAAAAGCCAGCAAATTCATTCAGTAGAGAATATGAAGGATAAGACCTTGGGAGCCCAAGCCGGTTCCTCTGGTTATTTAGACTTTGAAGCCCAGCCAGATTTATTGAAAAATCGTGTCAAAGACCAGAAGGCCAATCAGTACCAGAGTTTTAATGAGGCCTTGATTGACTTAAAGAATGATCGGATTGATGCCTTGTTGATTGACCGAGTGTATGCTAATTACTATCTTCAGTCTGAGGGGATATTAAATGACTATAATGTCTTTTCAGCTGGATTTGAAAGTGAATCTTTTGCAGTAGGAGTTAGACCAGCTGACAAAAGATTACTACAAGCTTTAAACCAAGCTTTTGTTCAACTATACCAAGAAGGGAAGTTCCAGGAAATCAGCCAAAAATGGTTTGGAGAAGATGTGGCAACTAAAGAAGTGAAAAGTAGAGATTGAGTTTTTACTCAGTCTCTTTTTTGCATCAAAAAATCCTCTGACAAGAGCCAGAGGATAAGAGCTTATACTCAATGAAAATCAAAG
>NZ_AICU01000051.1:0-3188 GCF_000257865.1 Streptococcus mitis SK575
TAGAATTATTCCGTTAAAAGGGCAAAATGGATTAAATCAAATTGGTACAGATATTAAACCTTTAGTATCAAAAGAAGTAGTTCATAAGTTCTTAGGACAACCAATCAAAGCTTATGGAAAAGGTTTAGATGGTAAACCTTATGATACGAGTGATGGATACATATTTAGCAAAGATTCCATCGATTCTGTTGATAAATCAGGTGTTATTGCCAAACACGGAGAACATTTCCATTATATGGGATATGGTGAATTAGAACAATTCGAATTGGATGAAGTTGCTAAATGGATTCAAGAAACTGGTAAAAATCCAGATGACATCGTTTCTTTAGTTCACTCAGATGAGAAGGAAAGACCAAAGTTTGATTATAAAAAAGTAACTAATAAAGTTTCTAGAAATAGTAAAGTTGGTTATATAATTAATGAAGGTGGTAAAGATTATTTTTATTCACGTGAAGAACTCGATCTTACTCAAATAGCTTTTTCTGAGCAGGAACTAATGCTTAAAGATAAAGATAATTATCGTTATGATATTGTAGAAACAGAAATTAAACCAAGATTAGCTGTTGATGTATCTAGCTTGCCTATGCATGCAGCCAATACTACGTATGATACTGGAACTTCTTTCATTATTCCGCATATCGATCACATTCACGTCGTACCTTATTCTTGGTTAAATAGTGAGCAAATAGCAACTATAAAATATGTAATGCAACATCCTGATGTGCGTCCTGAAGTTTGGTCAAAACCAGGTCATGATGATGCTGGATCTGTTATTGCTAATGTAACTCCTCTTGAAAAACGGTCTGGAATGCAGAATTGGCAAATTATTCATTCTGCGGAAGAAGTTCAGAAAGCACTTAAAGAAGGCAAGTTTGCAACTCCTGATGGTTATATTTTTGATCCTCAGGATGTATTGGCAAAGGGAACCTATATTTGGGCAGATAAATCTTTCAGTATTCCAAAAGCTAGCGGTGGCTCGTTGAGAAGTATCACTCAGTCTGACTTATCAGAGAAAGAGTGGAAACAAGCTCAAGAGTTGATAGCTAAAAGAAATGAAGTAAAAGAAGCAACAAATGCTTCTTCTGATTCACATCTAGTTTCTTCAGATAAGAAATCGGAAACAAAGAAAGATGCAACGGATTCAAACAAAGTTGATGAACAACCAAAGGATAATAAATCTCAAAATGAGGCAGATGCGACTAGCAGCAATCCTTCAGTCGAAAAAGTTGGTGAAAAAGAAAAATCACATACAGAAAATAAAGAAGATGATTATGATGAGATACCAGATTATGGATTAGATAAGGATACTTTAAAAAATCATATAAATCAAATAGCACAAATTGCTCAAATTGATTCTAAATACCTTATTTTTTCTTCAGAAGGTGTTCAATTTTATAATAAGAATGGGGATTTAGTAACCTATGATATTAAAACTCTTAAGCAAATAAAACCTTAGAATATTTTGACTAATAATAATCTACTTGAAAGGACATTGTTCTATTTTTGGATAGAATAACGTCCTTTTTATTCTGTATATCGAATTGAAGTTAGAATGCTACATTCTGGTTTCTAAAACATTGTTAGAAATTGGTTTTATAATAGATTGAATCTACAAAAGTACGTAGTAATTACTAAAACATTTCTAGAAATTAATTTGAATTTCCTAATACATTTGTTCACATCTTATCTCAATCTATGATAATTCCCTAATCAATTTGTTTGGTTTTTATTTCATTTCACTATTTATACGAAAAATTCTTGACAAGTAATACTAAAAAGAGTAAACTATTAACTAGTTAATTAACCGGTTTATCATTTTGTTGTGAATCAAATAGATTTTAGAAAAGAGATAAGAATGAAAATCAATAAAAAATATGTAGCAGGTTCAGTGGCAGTTCTTGCCCTAAGTGTTTGTTCCTATGAACTTGGACGGTACCAAGCTGGTCAAGTTAAGAAAGATTCTAATCGAGTTACTTATATAGATGGTGATCAGGCTGGTCAAAAGGCAGAGAATTTGACACCAGATGAAGTCAGTAAGAGAGAGGGAATCAACGCCGAACAAATCGTCATCAAGATTACGGATCAAGGTTATGTGACCTCTCATGGAGACCATTATCATTACTATAATGGCAAGGTTCCTTATGACGCTATCATCAGTGAAGAACTCCTCATGAAAGATCCGAATTATCAGTTGAAGGATTCAGACATTGTCAATGAAATTAAGGGTGGATATGTGATTAAGGTAGACGGGAAATACTATGTTTACCTCAAAGATGCTGCCCACGCGGATAATATTCGGACAAAAGAAGAGATTAAACGTCAGAAGCAGGAACATAGTCATAGTCATAATCATAATTCAAGTACAGATAATGCTGTTGCTGAAGCCAGAGCCCAAGGACGTTATACAACGGATGACGGTTATATCTTCAACGCATCTGATATCATCGAAGATACGGGTGATGCTTATATTGTTCCTCATGGCAATCACTTCCACTATATTCCTAAGAGTGATTTGTCTGCTAGTGAATTAGCTGCCGCCCAAGCCTTCTTATCTGGAAAAGGTGGGCAATTAAGTACGGTTGAATATCGTTCTAGCAGAGCTGAAACAAGATCTAGTGTGAGAACGAGTCCATCTGAGGCTCCTCAAGATTCTTCCAAAGCTCCTGAAAGTCAAAGTGAAGATTTAGCTAGTCTCCTTCAAGAATTGTACGCCTTACCACTTAGCCAACGTCATGTGGAGTCTGATGGCTTGGTGTTTGACCCAGCACAGATTACAAAACGTACTACCAATGGTGTTGCAGTTCCTCACGGGGATCATTTCCATTTCATCCCTTATTCGCAAATGTCTGCTTTGGAAGAAAAATTGGCTCGAAATCTTCCAATTGGAGGTCAGCCAGTTCAAAGTCATTCTGATAATACGAAACCAAGAAGTACAGATAAACCAAGTTCAACACCAAGTTCACCGATTAAACCAAACTTTAATCTCAATATGCAGGCACCAAATCGAGGAACTGGAGGCGCTTATACAACGGATGATGGGTATGTCTTTAGTCCGTCAGATGTGATTGAAGATACAGGAGACGCTTTTATTGTACCGCACGGCAACCATTTTCACTATATACCAAAAGGCGCTTTGTCTGCTAGTGAATTAGCTGCCGCCCAAGCCTATTGGAATGGTAAACAGGGTT
>NZ_AICU01000052.1:0-2026 GCF_000257865.1 Streptococcus mitis SK575
AGCTATTACAGCTATTACAGCTATTACAGCTATTACAGCTATTACAGCTATTACAGCTATTACAGCTATTACAGCTATTACAGCTATTACAGCTAGATTATAACACTTTTAACATATTCAATCAAACAAAATAGTGTAAATATGGCTAATTTCACGAATTTTCAGTAATTTTCAAGAAAGCGCAATCAAGTTGTTTATAATAATTAAAAATAAATATCCATAACAATAGATATCCGACCCTTAATTTTAAGATATTCTTCAAATAACTACCATGAATATAAATTTATATTATTTTAAATCAAATTTATAAACTTACGTCTTAGAAACAAATAGATGATAGTTTTAATTAAAAATCCAATCATTGATTCCCTATGCTTATCATTTCAAAGTATATCCTTATACAACGATATTTCTTGAATAGACTATCACCAAATAGGGGACTTTGATTTCAAATGAGTATAGCGGATTGAAGTTGGAATAATCCAACACGACTCCTAATTCATTTTTAGAAATTGACCAATCGATTTGCGTACATTTTATTTCAATCCACTATATCTTAGTACGATTATTGATACCTACTTTTTCGAGAATACAAGAACAGCCTTGCACCTCTTGAAATGAGGAACAAGGCCGTTTTTTAATCTTTTGCCATTCATTGTCCACTTAACAATGAACAGTTCATATTTTGACTACATTTTTATTCTAGTCTTCTTTTTTCTTTCCAAATACAAACCCTATACCACTTAACATGCCAAGAATTCCTAGAGATGCAAGAGTCGCATTTGATTCTGTTCCTGTATTTGGTAATACATTTTGAGAATCTTTTGATTTAACTCCATTATCAATAGCATCTGTAGTATCTTCATGATTTACATTCGGAATAACTGAATCTGGAATTGAAGTTGTTAGTGCAGCTGTATCTTGACCAGAATTTCCATTAGCATCAGGTATTACTGGCACAACTGGAATTGGAGTTGGAGTTGTTAGCTCAGGTGTATCGTGACCAGAATTTCCATTAGTATCAGGTGTTACTGGAATTGTATTTGTGTTTGAACTTACTTTTCTGAAAATGTGGGTCATTACTGGTTCATTTTCAGAAATCACAGTTCGTACAAATTTATATCCTGGAATTGATCCATGTTCAGCATCCTTTTCATTACCTGTCTTAACGGATGGTTTCAATACATTTCCATCTTCATCAATCCAGCGAACCTCAATCATTAGCTCTGACAATTCAATTGAAGCCGGTAATACACCGTTTTCAAAAATTGTTACCTTAGGTGGAGTTGCTGGATTTGAATTTGTCCTTCCACTTACTTTTCTGAAAATGTGGGTAATGACTGGTTCATTTTCAGCTATCACAGTTCGTACAAATTCATATCCTGGAATTGATCTATGTTCAGCATCCTTTTCCTTGCCTGTCTTAACGGATGATTTTAATACATTTCCATCTTCATCAATCCAGCGAACCTCAATCATTAGCTCTGGCAATTTAATTGAAGCCGGTAATACACCATTTTCAAAAATTGTTACCTTAGCTGGATTTTCTACTGGAACTTCCACAGCTGGTTTACCTGGTTCAGTAATCTTACCTGTACCTGGAACTTTACCTTCTGGTAATTCACTGTTTGGTACTTTACCTTTACCGTCTTCACCGATTGTGACTGTGATTGGCTTGTCACCTTTACCTGGGATTTCTACCGTAGTTCCTGGTGGGTATGTTGAGCCATCTGGTTTCTTCGGTGTTACTGTAACGTCACCTATCTTAGGATCTTGTTCTAACTCTACTTTTGGTTCTTTCGTTTTCCCATAAGTTCGAACTGTTGTCAGAGTTACCTTACCTGTTTGTGGATCAACTTCATAGGTAGTGGTATCAATTACATCGAGACCTTCAGAATCTTTAGATTGTTCAACCTTAGTTTTCGCACCAACTTTAACGATTGTCTTACCTGCTGGGGTGATTACTGGATTACCAACGTGTTCTGTGATATGATCGTCGTTTGGATCTACATCGTAAGTGGTTGTA
>NZ_AICU01000053.1:0-2729 GCF_000257865.1 Streptococcus mitis SK575
AAGTCAGCTCAAAACACTGTTTTGAGGTTGTGGATAGAACTGACGAAGTCAGTAACCATACCTACGGCAAGGCGAAGCTGACGTGGTTTGAAGAGATTTTCGAAGAGTATAAACTGCTTATAAAATAAAAAGGAGTCCTGATGGAACACATTATTTATCAGCTTGAAGAGGATTTGGCAATCCTTACCTTGAATCGTCCTGAGGTCGCGAATGGTTTTCATATCCCTATGTGTGAGGAGATTTTAGAAGCTCTGACTTTGGCAGAAGAGGATCCGGCTGTGCATTTTGTCTTAATCAACGCGAATGGCAAAGTCTTCTCCGTTGGGGGAGATTTGGTTGAGATGAAGCGAGCAGTCGATGAGGATGATATTCCATCATTGACGAAAATCGCAGAGTTGGTCAATGCTATTTCTTATAAAATCAAGCAAATAGCCAAACCTGTCTTGATGGAGGTTGATGGAGCTGTTGCAGGTGCCGCAGCGAATATGGCTGTTGCTGCAGATTTCTGTCTGGCAACGGATAAGGCTAAGTTTATCCAAGCCTTTGTTGGCGTTGGTTTGGCTCCAGATGCAGGTGGGATTCATCTATTGAGCCGAAGTATTGGTGTGACGCGTGCTGCTCAATTAGCCATGACAGGTGAGGCTTTGCCCGCAGAAAAAGCTTTAGAATGGGGGCTGGTTTACCGCGTCTGTGAAGCTGATAAACTTGAAAAGACGAGAGAACAGCTTCTTAAAAAATTAAGACGTGGCTCAGCTAATTCTTATGCAGCTATCAAGAAGTTGGTTTGGGAGAGTCAATTTAAAGATTGGCAAGATTATGCTGCTTTAGAATTGAAGCTACAGGAATCCTTGGCCCAAACAGAGGATTTCAAAGAGGGAGTTCGGGCTCATTCGGAGAGAAGAAGACCGAAATTTACTGGAAAATAAAAAAATACTTGCACCATTCTTTGAAGTTTGATATAATTCTTTTGTCAAATGTTTTGATTGTGAAAGTTTTTTTGAAAAGGAGGGAAAAGAGATTGGACTACCAACGAATTAATGAATATTTAACATCTATATTTAACAATGTCCTCGTCATCGAGGAAGTTAGCTTGAGGGGTAGTCGTTTCAAAGATATCTCCATCAAAGAAGTCCATACAATCGATGTAATTGGAAAATTCCCAGACGTGACGCCAAGTCAAGTGTCGAAAGAGTTGATGGTGACTCTTGGGACGGTTACGACTAGTTTGAATAATCTTGAACGCAAGGGTTACATTGAACGCATTCGCTCAGAGCAGGATCGTCGTGTGGTGCATCTGCATTTGACAAAGAAAGGTCGCTTGGTTCATAGACTTCATAAACGCTTCCATAAGGCTATGGTCGAAAATATTATTGACGGTATGAGCAAGGAAGAAACTGAAGTTATGAGCAAAGGTTTGACTAAACTTTATCAATTTTTGGAGGATTTGAAATAATGGCTTTTGCAAAAATAAGCCAGGTTGCTCATTATGTGCCAGAGCAAGTGGTTACAAATCATGATTTAGCCCAGATTATGGATACCAATGATGAGTGGATTTCAAGTCGGACGGGAATACGACAAAGGCATATTTCAAGAACAGAATCTACTAGTGACTTGGCTACAGAGGTTGCCAAGAAACTGATGGCAAAAGCTGGAATCACAGGGGAGGAGTTGGATTTTATCATCCTAGCTACCATTACTCCAGATTCGATGATGCCCTCTACAGCTGCTCGTGTCCAAGCTAATATTGGTGCTAATAAGGCCTTTGCTTTTGACCTAACAGCTGCTTGTAGTGGATTTGTATTTGCTCTTTCAACTGCTGAAAAGTTTATCGCTTCTGGTCGCTTTCAAAAAGGCTTGGTGATTGGTAGTGAAACCCTGTCTAAAGCAGTCGATTGGTCAGACCGATCAACAGCTGTTTTGTTCGGAGATGGTGCTGGTGGAGTCTTGCTAGAAGTTAGCGAGCAAGAGCATTTCTTGGCAGAGAGTCTCAATAGTGATGGGAGTCGTAGCGAGTGTCTAACTTATGGACATTCAGGCCTGCATTCTCCATTTTCAGATCAAGAAAGTGCAGATTCATTTTTGAAGATGGATGGGCGCGCAGTCTTTGATTTTGCCATTCGGGATGTAGCCAAGTCTATCAAGCAGACTATTGATGAATCTCCTATAGAGGCGACAGACTTGGATTATCTGCTACTTCATCAGGCTAATGACCGTATCTTGGATAAAATGGCTAGAAAAATTGGTGTCGACCGAGACAAACTTCCAGCCAATATGATGGAATATGGCAATACCAGTGCAGCCAGTATCCCGATTTTACTTTCAGAGTGTGTGGAACAAGGTCTCATCCCTTTAGATGGTAGCCAGACTGTTCTGCTATCAGGCTTCGGTGGAGGATTGACCTGGGGCACGCTCATTCTTACAATTTAGGTAATCATGTGGTGAACACATTGTTATAAAAAACTATTTATTTTAAAGGAGTCCTATCATGGCAGTATTTGAAAAAGTACAAGAAATTATCGTTGAAGAACTTGGAAAAGACGCATCAGAAGTAACACTTGAATCAACTTTTGATGATTTGGATGCAGATTCATTGGACTTGTTCCAAGTAATCTCAGAAATCGAAGATGCTTTTGATATCCAAATCGAAGCAGAAGATGACTTGAAAACAGTTGGTGACTTGGTTGCCTACGTTGAAGAGCAAACAAAATAATACTCAATGAAAATCAAAG
>NZ_AICU01000054.1:0-109496 GCF_000257865.1 Streptococcus mitis SK575
AAATTCAAAAACACTTTTGGCACATTTCATCCATTCTGTCCCCTTTACCTCCTCAACTGCACAAAAAAGAGAGGTCTTGCCTCTCTTTGGGTTATTTTTCATCATTCATTTTTGACTTTACTTCATCATAAGATAATGCATGTGATTCTTCTTCTACTGTTTCAGGCATCTTTCCTGTTTCGTAAAGAGATTTAATTTGTGTACTATCCAATGTTTCGTATTTCAATAATGCTTCTGCAATCAACTTGTGAGTTTCACGATTTGACTGAATAATTTCAGCAGCTTTATTTCTTGCTTCATTTAATAATGAACGAACCTCTTCGTCTATTTCATAAGCTGTTTGTTCTGAAATTGATTTTTGAGGACTCTGTGCACCAAACATAGCATGATTGCCCTCATATTGTACCGGACCAAGTTTTTCACTCATACCGTACTCTGTAACCATTGCACGCGCCATTTGTGTCGCCTGTTCAAAGTCGTTTGAAGCTCCTGTCGTTTGGACATTAAAGATAATTTCTTCAGCTACACGTCCCCCCATTAAGCCAGCCAATTGCTCTTTCATATCTTCTTTAGATAGAAGCATTTGATCCTCTTTAGGAAGTGCAATCATGTATCCACCTGCACGGCCTCGTGGTACAATTGTAACCTTATGGACAACGCGGGCATTCGATAAGACTAGACCAACAATGGTATGTCCTGCCTCATGATAGGCAACCAATTCACGTTCTTTTTGTGAAACTGTCTTATCTTTCTTAGAAGGTCCAGCAATAACTCTATCTTCTGCTTCATCAATATCTGAAGCATCAATTATCGATTTATTACGACGAGCGGCAACCAAGGCTGCTTCATTCAATACATTCTCTAAATCAGCACCAACAAAACCTGGAGTTTGTTGAGCCACTAATTTCAAATCAACATCTTCTGCTAAAGGCTTGTTCTTAGCGTGAACTTTCAAGATTGCTTCACGACCTTTAACATCAGGACGGCCAACCAATACTTTTCTATCAAAACGTCCTGGACGCAGAAGGGCAGGGTCAAGTACATCTGAACGGTTTGTCGCAGCGATGACGATAATCCCTTCATTTCCCTCAAAACCATCCATCTCAATCAAAAGTTGGTTCAAGGTTTGTTCACGTTCGTCATTACCTCCGCCGAGACCGACTCCACGTTGACGTCCAACAGCATCAATTTCATCGATAAAGATAATAGCTGGTGCTGCTTTTTTGGCATCTTCAAAAAGAGAACGAACACGACTAGCTCCAACTCCGACAAACATTTCTACAAAGTCAGAACCTGAAATACTAAAGAATGGAACACCTGCTTCTCCAGCTACTGCCTTAGCAAGCAAAGTTTTACCTGTTCCCGGAGGTCCCTCCAAAAGAACACCTGCTGGAATACGGGCTCCAAGTTTTGTAAATCGTTTTGGATCTTTTAAGAATTCAACAACTTCAACCAGTTCTTGTTTTTCTTCCTCAGCTCCAGCAACATCTGAAAATCTTACTTTAATATCTTCTTTATTTGCAGCTTTAGCCTTGCTACGGCCAAAACTCATTGGATTACGGCTATTATTTCCTCCCATATTTCCCATCATAGAGAACAGGAAGAAGAATAGAATACCGAATGGCACAATGGATACAAGAATATTAATCCACATACCACTTGAACTTTCATGCTTAACAGTTATTTCCGCTTTATGGTCAGAAGCAAGTTTTTGCAATTCTGATACTGTCGTATCTGAAGGAAGAATAATACTTGAAAATTTCTCTACTGTTGTAGCAGAAGGAGAAAAGAACTGGATACCTGTTTCTTCTTTACTTGTTTTAGGATTTTTATAAACACCTGAAACTTCGATAACACTGCCATTTGGTTGGTAAGTCAATTCTTTTACATTGTCATCGGTAATTTCTTTTACCAATTCTGTATAATTAATTTGCTCACTTTTCCCTGCAACACTACCTGTACTAAAATACTGATAACCTGTAACTAGGAGAAAAATAAGTAATAACCATAGAAAAGGATTTTTAATTAAACCATTATTTTGTTTTTTCATTAAAAATTGCTCTTTCTAATTTGAATATACTTCTTCTTTCAATACTCCAACATAAGGAAGGTTACGATAATTTTCTTTGTAGTCTAAACCATAACCTACTACAAACTCATTTGGAATAGTAAAGCAAGTATAGTCTGCCTCAATTTCTACAACACGTCCTTCTGGTTTATCCAACAAGGTTGCAATGTTAACAGAAGCTGCTTCTCTTGCAATAAACATATCTCGCAAATTCTTCAAAGTTTGACCTGTATCAATGATATCCTCTACAAATAAAACATGTCTTCCTTTGATATCTTGAGTCACATCTTGCTTAATATTAATGACACCACTACTTGCTGTTCCACCATGGTAGCTAGAAACCATCATGAAGTCCATTTCAATATGTGTGTCGATATGTTTGACCAATTCAGCCATAAAAGGAATAGATCCTTTTAAAATCCCAACTAAAATTGGATTTTTTCCTGCATAGTCTTTGGTTAATTGAGCACCTAATTTTTTAGCAGCTTCTGTAATTTCATCGTGTGAAACAAGGATTTTTTTAATATCGTTTTCTAACATTTTTTTACCTATCTATTTTTTCTATATAAAGTACAGTGTTCATTATATCATTTTTCGTGTTTTTACTCAAATTACTGGTCGCAATTCCCAAAATTGAGATAATTTCACCAAATTGCTCAATAATCAGAGCTGATTTTCGCTTTTCCATAGGGATTTTCAAATCAATAAATAGACGTCTGAGTTTTTTTCTATGCCCATTTTGAATCAAAAAATCCCCTGGTTTTCGATGACGAATGTGTATGGATGTTTCTCGTGAAACAGGTATTCGCTGAATTGATTCACCTTCTAAAAGAATTCCAAAGGAAAATGTATATCCTTGATAAGTAACCTGATTTTGATAGTGTAACACAAATTCATCTTCCTTTTCATCAGCCTGCGGACTGATTTTACAAATCTGAAAATGTTGGTACTCTTTTATCAATTCATAGCCATTTTTAAGCGGATGACGATACTGGCCTTTAGATTTTAAAATCTGCCGAACTTCTTCAAACTGAGCTTTTGTGAGATTCAAATCTGGAAAACGATTCAGATAAGTTTGAAGTAAAACTCTTTGTGTAGACTCAGAGTAAGACAATAGCTGCTCTAAATTTTCTACATCAATATTCTTTGATAATTCAGCTATTGCCAAATCATAATCTAAAATTTCATTGCCGATACTTAAGATTGCATCTCTAAATCGAGGATTTTCTTTTTCTAATTCTGGTAAATAAGAATTTCGAATACGATTGCGAAAATAATGATTTTCCTTATTTGATGTATCTTCAAAGTGAAAAATTGGTGGAAAGTCTTTTTTCTGAAAATGCAAGAAGGGCCGAATGATTTCTATCTCTCCGACTACTTGCTTCTCCTTAATTCCTGATATATAGCGCAAACGAGTACCTCGAATCAAACGCATTAAAATCGTTTCCACCTGATCATCCGCATGGTGGGCAGTGACTAAGGCTGTCGCACCTGTCTTTTTCATGACCTCTTGAAAAAAATCATAACGAAAATGTCGAGCACGAGCTTCTGAAAATTCACCTAAAAAATTGCTGATATAAATAGGAAGCTCTGCTTCAGCAGCCAACTTCCTTAATTCCTTTTCTTCCCAATCTGATTCTACTCTCTGCTTATGATTCACATGGGCTAGAATCAATTCAATTTCTAACTCTTTTTGATAAGTAGATAATACCTTAAATAGAAACATAGAATCTAACCCACCAGAAAGAGCTAGCACCACCTTAGTATGCTTTTTGAAATATCCCTTCTTGAGAAAATGATTTAAAAAATCTTGTTCCCTCATTTTAGAACCTCATAAACATCCTTGGATATCTGAGAAATTGTATCATAATCAGAATTCTTAGTGAAAATAGAAAGAATAAATGGAGAATCTGCGTAGACAACACCCGTATCATGCTTAAATTCGTCCGCATCCCCAATTTTATGAGCTACCTTCACAGAAACACCTTTGGCAATTCGCTGATTATCAAAATCTGTTTTAGTCAAAGACTCTAGCACAAATCCATTTTGATTATAAATAGCTTCCATGACCTTCCCGGCCATCTTGGAAGAAATCAATTTTTCTTTTGGATCCCAATCATCTCCCATAATGGCAGACATCTTGGATTTGAATGTGGCATCAGATTGGTTTGAAATGTAATAACCCAATATATTATGAGCTACATTATCAGATTCTTTAGATACTTTTGTGATTAAGTCCTTGAGAGAATACTCTTTATTATCCTCTTTTTTAGGAAGACTACCACTTCCCTCTGGTTTATAAGAACCTGGAAAATCATTGACTTCAGATACGTATTTTACAGTCGTATCTAACTGATAAAGACCCTCATTTATTTTTTCTTGCGCATAATAAAGATAAGGGAGTTTCAAAACACTAGCTGCATACATCTTTTCATCTTGATTGATACCAGCTTCTTTTCCAGTAGTCAGTTGCTTAACATAAATAGAGAATGAATCCTTCTGATATTTTTCCGATAACATTTCTTGGACCTTACTCATCCGATTGTCTTCTTCAGAAGTTGATTCTTTAGCTACCCATCCAACCTGATCAATATGTAGAAATTCTCTTCCTTCTACAAACATGGTCTTGTCAATCGATACTTGCGAATAAGCTGATAAGGATGATTTCACTTCTTTTAAGTCATAAGGACTATTGTACAGTTTAAAATCAGATTCTAACCATACTTTTTTTATTGTTGGAGTTACCTCTGATTGATCATATAAAAATCGTTTGTCCGCAGCTATAAATTGATGATTTGATAGCTTAAATACCGGAATTCCTTGTTTATTTAAGCGCCACTCGGTTATTTGGAAACTTGTTTTGGGAGTCAATTTTCCAGATTCCACTACTAAATCTTCATTCGCATAAACAGGAACCTCTCCATAAACCATGGGAAAACTTAGCTTTTCTCTAAAATAAATACCAAAGTCAGATTGTGAAAGGTAATAAATTTCTTTCGAAGTATAGACGACTTCTTTTTCTGTGCTAACGACTTTTGAAATGGTCAAAAAACTTGGTAGCAACAAAATAATTAAGAATTTACGCATTCTTCCTTTCCTTTTCTTCTTGTAAACGCAATAATTGATTTTTATCAGCCAACTCTTCCAGCTTTTCATCTGATAAACTCAAAAATTGCTCTATTACGTCTAGTAAATTTTCCATTTTATCACCTTTGAAGTAAGTCAGGAATCGTATAAACTATTTCCCTCGACTTAGAATAATAGTACTTCGCTCGTGTATATTTGGCAGCATAATCCTCATCTTTCAACTTGGTAGCAAATGCTGTCTCCTTATCCTTTTCATCGCTCAAAGTTTGATACTGAGTTTGCAAGTCTGTTAATTGCTGACGTCTTTGGAGTAATTGCTGATAACTCTGCGCTAAATTAAAAGTTGGCAAGATAAATAATAGCATAATCAAAATCAATACCCACCCCATAAAACGATTCCGTTTTTGTCGTTCTTTCATCAGGTAGCGACGACGTTGATATTCATTTTGAATAAAAGAATTATTCAATTGTACAATATTTTTAGACATTTTCTTCTACCCGTGTTTCACTGATAATTTCATACATGCCTGCTGCATCTTCTTTTTTTGTACTATCTTTCATCTCTAGTACTTTGACAAGTAGCAACTTATTTCCAAAACGAATTTCAACTTGGTCATTAACTTTCAAATCCGTTGAACTTTTGGCCAAGATTCCATTCACCTTGATTCTGCCTTTATCTGCTACTTCTTTTGCGACTGTACGACGCTTGATAATTCGCGATACTTTTAAATATTTGTCTAATCTCATCCTTATTACCTCAACTTATTATTGTATCATTTTTATCTATTTTATAGAAGAAAAATATCAAATGGAATTTTCTTTCTTAGACTCTTTTATCTCTAATAAACTTTCTCCAAAAATCAGCAGACTCTCTAAAATTTCATAATCTTTCTTATTTTGGACATCAAATACAAGCTCCATTAATCCCTTATTCTCAGCGATGCCCGCTTTAAAGTTCGTTGCGGATAAAGCTTTAAAATAATCTTGAGCTAAAAACAGTCGTTGAGTGACTTTTTCAAATTGAATTGTAATTTTATTATCTTTTCTTTCCACACGTTGAACAAAGACCTTGTCCAAATATGACTTGACTAAACCAATCTCTAAAAGATAGACTACTACATCTGGGTACTCTCCAAATCGGTCCATCAACTCTTCTTGTAACTCTTCATAGTTAACACGGTTGTCAATTTGACGAATTTTCTTGTAAATTTCAATCTTATGTCGTTGATCAGAAATATAAGTATCAGGAAGATAGGCATCAATTTGCAAAATCAACTCAGCATTCCCTTTGGTTCTTGTGTTAGCGTTAGCATTACCGTTTCGTTTAGCAATAGCTTCCTCTAATAACTGCGAATACAATTCAAAACCAACAGAATCAATGAAACCAGACTGGGATTTTCCTAGGAGATTTCCTGCTCCACGAATCGAAAGATCTCGCATAGCAATCTTAAATCCGGATCCCAATTCTGTAAATCCTTTAATCGCTTCTAATCTCTTCTCAGATACTTCACTGATTGATTTTTCTGGACGATACATGAGATAGGCATAAGCAATACGATTACTACGACCGACTCTTCCTCTTAACTGATACAAGGTTGACAAGCCCATATGGTCCGCATTTTCAATAAATAAAGTATTAGCATTTGGAATGTCCACCCCTGTCTCAATAATAGTAGTCGTCACCAAGATATCGTATTGTCCCTCAATAAAGTCTAGTAGAGTATTTTCCAACTGGATTTCACTCATTCGACCATGAACATAACCAATCGAAGCCTCTGGAATTAACTCCTGTAATTCTGAAACCTTCTGGTCAATCGTGTCAACTTTGTTGTAAAGGTAGTAAACTTGACCTCCACGCTCCATTTCACGCAAGACAGCATCACGAATGACACTATCATTCTTTTCTAAGACATAGGTTTGCACTGGATAACGATTAGTCGGCGGAGTTTCAATAACAGACAAATCCCTGATTCCCAACATAGACATATGGAGGGTACGAGGGATTGGAGTAGCGGTCAAGGTTAGGACATCCACTTGTTTCTTCAATTCTTTCAAGGTTTCCTTATGCTTGACACCAAATCGCTGTTCCTCATCAATAATCATCAATCCTAAATCAGCAAACACAACATCTTTTGACAAAACACGATGTGTTCCAATCAAAATATCAACTTGACCGTTTTTCAATTTTTCAAGTGTTTCGGTCTGCTCTTTTTTACTTCTAAAGCGACTCAACACATCAATATTAACTGCAAAATTTTGGAATCGTTCCTTAAAATTAGTATAGTGCTGTTGCGCTAAAACCGTCGTCGGAACTAGAACGACAACCTGTTTGTGATCATTGACTGCCTTAAAGGCTGCACGCATAGCAACTTCAGTCTTTCCAAAACCAACATCCCCAACTAAAAGTCGATCCATTGGCTGAGAAGCCTGCATATCTCTCTTGATTTCCTCAATACTACGAAGTTGATCATCCGTTTCAACATAAGGGAAAGCATCATCAAAGGCATCTTGATCTTCATCATCAGCTGAAAAAGCAAAACCCTTCAACTGGCTACGTTCAGAGTAGAGTTTAATTAAATCGTCAGCTATATCCTCTACCTGGTTCTTAACTTTTTGCTTGGCTTTTTTAAAATGACCGTCATTTAATTTATTGAGTTTTGGAGCTTTCCCATCACTTGAAACATATTTAGACAGTAGATGAATCTGTTCTACTGGGATAGAAATTTGATCACCATTTTGGTATTGGACGCTAACATAATCGCGGTGAATCCCTTTGATTTCAATTGTTTCAATCCCTAGATATTGACCAATTCCATGGATATGGTGAACAACGTAATCTCCTTTTTCAAGTTCATTGTAATCTTTTAGTCTCTCTGCGTTTGAAACATGTTGTCTTCGAAAACGACGTTTCAATTTCTTTTGAAAAATCTCATGTTCAGTTATCAATAAAACCTTTTCATCTACAAAATGAAAACCATGTCTGAGATTGCCCTCGATTAAGTTTACAGATTCTTGACAGATTCTTGACTTATCTCTAGAATCCAATTTAATCTGATATTCCTCTAACACATCCTCCAATGTTTTACTTCCCATTGAATTGCTAGACTGCAGAATAATGGTGTAATCCATTTTTTTATATCGTTCAATTTCTTCTTTTAAAAAAGAAAATTGATTGAAAAACTCCTGCATAGGATATTGATTAAATTGATAAATTTGGTCAAACTTGAGATTTCCTAACCCCTTTTGCAGATTAGAGAAAAAGGTAACCGGACTCTGTTTTTTATAGATTTGCTCTATATCAGCAAAATACTTCATCTCAGAAAATGCTTTACTATTCTGTAACTCTTCTGTAAAGTATTGCGCTAATTCTCTTTCAAAGACTTCATACTGATTCATCAATTTCTGATAATCATCAAAGAATATTGGTATGTCTTTTTCGATATAATCAAAAATAGTCCATGTCTTGTCATAACACAAAGATAAAAATTTCCGAGAATCAGAATGAATTTGTTTTTGGTGAAAACTTGAAAGAATTTCTTCTAAGTATGATTTTAAAATAGGTGATAACGTTTTTGAAACTTGTTTTTCTAAAGCTGACCGACCTCGTTGATAATCCTTTTCTCTCAAAATTACGTCGCTAGCTGGAAATATGGTGAGTTCTGTCTGATTTTCTTTCGATAATTGTGTTTCGACTTCAAATAACCTAATACCATCGACTTCATCACCAAAAAACTCAATTCGGCAAGGTTCTAACTGGGATATTTCAAAAATATCTAAAATATCTCCTCGCAGACTAAATTCGCCCTGAGTTTGTACTTGTGTAACTTTTCGATAGCCTATCTCTTTTAACTGATGGATAAGTGCGTGTTGGTCATATTCTTCACCAACTGAGATTTTTACAATACTATCTTTGAATACATTTGGAGACGGTAAAATCAATCGACTTGCTGCGATATTACAAACTAAAATCCCTCTCTTAGATGAATCAGTCAAAAAACGCAAGGCTTCAACCCGTGAAATGATTTTTTCTTGTGAAGATATCAAAAACTCGACCATAGGGGAGTCATCTACCAAAAATGGATAGACCAGTTCCTCACCCAAGATAGAGATAAGATCACTAACAAGTCCTTCTGCTTCTCCATAAGTTGACGTCAGTAAAACAATCTTATCTTCTTTCTTCAAACTACTAGCAATTGCTAAAGCTTTTGTAGAAGTTGATAAACCTAACATTAATTGTCTTTTTTTATCTGTTAAATTTTGATGCCATTTTTGGATCTGATCATTTTCTGAGAATAAATCTAATAAGGTCGCCATTTATCCGTTATACCTCTGCATTGTTTTCTCAAAATTTTTCTCTTGCAAATAGTAGTTTATAGAATCGTCAACCTTGTCAATAGACTGTAAAATACCAATATAATCATCCTTGTCAAAGGTACTCAAAACATGGTGAACAACTGACATACCATTTTTAGGTCTTCCGATTCCAATCTTAACACGGTTAAAGGTTTGGGTTCCAATATGTTGAATAATAGACTTGATACCATTATGACCACCTGCTGAGCCTTTTGCTCTTAAACGAATCTTTCCAACTTCCATATCAAGATCATCGTAAATGATGAGTAAATCTTCAATATCCAAACCATAGTAAGTCAATAAAGCATGAACCGCTTTTCCACTTTCATTCATAAATGTCGTTGGTTTGACAAGATAAATTTTTTCTCCATTTAGGAAAAATGATGCTAGATCAGCTTGAAATATCTTATCATGTGTAAAAGTGACATTCTGTTTCTTCGCTAGTTGGTCAATCAACATAAATCCAACATTGTGTTTTGTTTCAAAATATTTATCTCCTGGATTTCCCAAGCCTACAAGTAATTTGGTCATTTATTTCTCCTTTCAAAAGCCAAAAGGGTTGGAATTTTTTTCCAACCTAATTGATACTATTCATTAAATTTTTTAGACATTAAAGCGGAATTCCATAATATCGCCATCTTGAACGATATATTCTTTTCCTTCTTCACGCAAGCGTCCAGCTTCTTTTACAGCCTTTTCAGATCCGTATTTCACTAGATCCTCATATGACATGGTTACTGCACGGATAAAGCCTTTTTCAAAGTCTGAGTGGATAATACCAGCTGCTTGAGGAGCCTTCATACCACGTTTGAAGGTCCAAGCTCGAACTTCTTTTTCACCAGCTGTGAAGTAAGTTCCCAGTCCAAGCAAGTGGTAAGCTGCACGCGTCAACTTATCTACACCTGATTCTGTCAACCCAAGAGCTTCAAGAAACTCTTGCTTGTCTTCTTCGTCTAACTCAGAAATTTCTTCCTCAGCACGCGCAGAAATAACGACTACTTCAGCATTTTCTGTCGCTGCAAATTCACGAATTTGTTTAACATAGTCGATAGAGTCAGGTTCTGAAACCACATCCTCATCCACATTCGCTACATAAAGAACTGGTTTTGTTGTCAAAAGGAATAGTCCTTTGACAACCTTTTGTTCTTCATCTGTAAATTCGATTGTACGAGCTGATTTCCCATCTTCAAGGACTGGTTTAATCTTTTGAAGAACATTAAATTCTGCTACTGATTCTTTATCTTTTTGCGTACGTGCCATCTTTTCTACACGCGCATAGCGCTTATTAACTGATTCTAAGTCAGCAAGAATCAATTCCAGATTAATTGTATCAATATCTGCAAGTGGATCCACAAAGGCATCTTCACGTCCTTGCTCGCGCATCACATTTTCATCATCAAAAGCACGAACTACGTGAACAATCGCGTCTACTTCACGGATATTAGCCAAGAATTTATTCCCTAGCCCTTCTCCTTTTGAAGCTCCTTTTACAATTCCTGCGATATCTGTAAATTCAAATGTTGTTGGAACTGTCTTTTTAGGAGTGATCATTTCAGTCAATTTTTGTAGGCGTTCATCTGGAACCTCAACCATTCCAACATTTGGATCAATCGTCGCAAATGGATAGTTTGCAGCCTCTGCTCCTGCTTTTGTAATTGCATTAAATAGTGTTGATTTACCAACGTTTGGCAAACCAACGATACCTGCTGTTAAAGCCATATTTTCTCATTCTCCGTTTTCATTTCAATCCCTAATATTATAACACAAAAAGGGAAAACTTGCTAACCCTCTAACTAAGGGTTTTCAGTCAATAATTTTATTCATTTTTCGATCAAAATCATAGCGTCCCATCATGACAACATGGTCACAATTACTGCATTTGATTTTGATATCTGCCCCTACACGTGTAATTTCCCAACGATTTGCTTTTTTACCAGTTGACTTGATAGTACAAGCATGTGGTTTTTTCATCTCAACAAAATTTCCAACTTGATACATACTACTCTCCTTTTCTTTTTCGATTATATCATAAAAGAGGCGAGCCAAGCTCAACCTCTTTCACTTAATTTGTACGAACTGGTGTAATGAGCTGCATGAAGTCCTCATCAGTGTCTGCTGGCACAAGAGTAAATGGACGAACAGCTGAGATAAAGCTAATGGTCACCTTTTCGCTATTTAAAGCCTTAAGAGAATCAATCAAGTAAGTTGGGTTGAAACTAATGGTCAAATCTTCACCAGTAACCTGATCATTATCGATTTCTTCGTTTACTTTACCAACTTCTGGAGAGTGAACATGAGCTCTAACAACCCCATCTTTAATTTCAAGCTTCACAGTACCATTTTGAGTCGCACTTGATAAAAGACGAGCACGTTCCATTGACTGGCGTAAGTTTATAACATCAAAAGTAATGGTAGTGTTAAAGTCTGTTGGAATCAAGCGATCTGTATCAGGATAGTTTCCTTCTAGCAAACGTGTATAGAAGCTAATATTTTCGCTTCTAAAGAGGATTTGGTTATTGGCAAAGAAAATCTCTACAGTTTCAATATCATCTGTAAATACCGCTGAAAATTCGCGTAGAGAACGGCTAGGAATTACGACATCAAAATCATCACTATTTTTTTCAAGAGTCAATTTTTTCTGGCTTAGACGATGAGAGTCTGTTGCCACTGTTTTTAGCTCCTTATGTTGACTCAATACAAAATGAACACCTGTTAAAATTGGACGACTTTCTTGTGTACTTGCAGCAAATGCTGTTTCATTGATAATTTTCTTGAGTAATTTTGTTTCAAGAACTAAAGGAGTGCTTGCTGAAATTTCTTGGATTCGTGGATACTGTTCGCTATCTTTTCCTTTTAAGGTAATTTCTGATTTGCCGCTAGTTAAAACAATTTGATTTTGTTCAATTTCTTTAAAATCAAGAGTCACATCAGGTAGGCTAGATACCACATTGATAAAGAAAGAAGCTTCAAGAAGGATCGAACCTAAAGAAGTAATTAATAGACCAGCATCTTCATTTTTTTGAGAAATAAAATTTTCAATTGAAATTTGACCATTTGAACCAATTAAAGTAACACCTTCATTGGTCACGTCAATTTTGACAGTTGATAAAATAGGAATGGCATTTTTAGAACTAATAGCTCTCTTAGTTGTATTCAATGCTTGTAGAAATAAATTTTTATTAATTGAAAAATGAATCATGGATTCTCCTTTATTTATTTTTAGTATTAGAAGTATAATAGTAATAATAGAGTCTGTGAAATCTGTGGAAAACAGACTTTAAACAAGTCATATCAAGTTTTTTGGCTTGTTTAAAAAATGTGGATAAAAAAGATAATAAAGTAAAAGTTATCCACAAGTTATTTAATTTTCTTTTTGATGGATTCAATTTCTAAACGTAAATTATCGTCTTCATCAATCAAAGATTTAATTTTTGCATGGGCATGAATGACTGTTGTATGATCTTTTCCTCCAAATTCCTTCCCAATTTTTGGAAGACTATTATCTGTTAGTTCTCTAGATAAATACATAGCCACTTGACGGGCTAACACAATATTTTGAAGGCGTCTGCTTCCCTTCATTTCTTTGACACTGACACCATAAAAGTTACCAACTTCATTTTGGATTTTGTCAATTGGGATGACGAGCATTTGGCTAACATCTTGTTTGCGAGCTCTAATGGCTTCTGCAGCAATATCAATAGTGATATCCTTGATTTTTTTTACTCGGGCAATTAAAGTGATGTCGTTGATGGCTCCCTCAAGATCTCGAACATTTGAATCAAATTGCCCAGCTAGGTATTCTAGAGTATCACTTTGGAAATTGTAGCCTAAATGTTCCGTTTTACTTTGTAAAATGGCAATACGTGTTTCAAAGTCAGGGGGCGTGATAGTTTGTGTCAATCCCCAGCTAAAGCGCGTGACAAGTCTCTCCTCGAGCCCTTCTAGATGTTTTGGACTACGATCACTCGTTAGGACAATCTGTTTTTGCTTGTCATGAAGGGCGTTAAAGGTATTGAAAAATTCTTCCTGAGTTGCAACTTTTTTTCCGCTGAGTGACTGGATATCATCGATTAACAAAAGATCAAGACTACGATAGGTTTTTTTAAATTTTTCCATTTCCCCAAGTCTTAGGTGATCAAGAAAGTCATTAATAAAGCTTTCAGCAGGTATGTATTTGACACGCGCATTTGGAATATTTTTTAGAATTTCATTTCCAATAGCGTTTAACAGGTGAGTCTTACCAAGTCCCGGTCCTCCATAGATAAAAAGAGGGTTATAGGTCAGAGCCAAATCTTCAGAGACAGCTAAAGCGGCTGATACTGCCCAAACATTTCCATCCCCTTGAATAAAATTATCAAAGGTATACTTTTCTTTTAACCCAGTATCTGAATAAGGAATAGATGCTAACTTTGGACTATAATCATAAAGAGTTGAATTTGTAGCTTCTTCAACTTGTGAGATAGTCGTATCTTGAGGTTTGGTGAAAATATAGTGGGGAGTAATCTCAGCATCATAAATTTCAAATCCAGCAACGACAATAATATCTTTTAGTTGTTTTTCCCAGACCATTTCCATTTCAGATCGTGGTAAAAATATAGTGGCAACATTTTCCTCTACCTTAATGAGTTCAGCTTGAATAGCATAGAAATCATACATGGATCGAGTCAGTCTTTCTTGAGCAAATTCTAAGATACGATTCCAAAATTGTTTTTCTTTCAATCCTTTCTCCTCCTTTACTATTTAAAAGTTTAATACTAGACCTATTTTACCATAGAGAACAAGAATTTTCCACAAGCTGTGAAAAATAATCCACAATGTTACCAAGTTTTATCCACAGGTTGGGGATAAAAGCAGAAGCTATTGATTTATTAAGCTTTTTATTGAAAAAAATAGTGGATAACCTTGTGAGATAAAAAAATAAAAGAACAGCCTTATTTCAGGCTGTTGATAATTCTACTGTATTCTTCTTGATTTGAAAAAGAAATAATGATTTTTCCACTATCTTTTTTAGACAGCTTAATCTCTACATCTAATCCGAGTAGTTTTTTTAACTGTTCTTCTTCATTTTGTATGAAATGATTCGTTTTTTGAAGTTTCTTTTGTTTTTTCTCTGTCAGAAGAGCTTCTAACTTCCTTACAGAAATGTCTTCTTCTATAATTCGTTGAAAGAAATAGTCTTGTTGTTCCTTATTCAACCCAACTAGAGAACGCGCATGAGCTTGTGATAGTTTGCCATTTTCTACTTCTGAGAGGATAGCATCTGGCAAGGAAAGCAAACGAATGGAGTTGCTGATATAAGGACGAGACTTGCCCATTTTATCTGCAATTTCAGCATGGGTAAATCCTTTCTCTACAAGAGATTCATAGGCGCGTGCTTCTTCTATTGGATTTAAATTTTCCCTCTGTAAATTTTCAATGATGGACTGGACCATCATCTCTTGATCTGAAAGCTGTTTAACAACAGCTGGGATAGACCTTAGACCAGCTAAAAGTGAAGCCCGATAGCGTCTTTCTCCTGCAAGGATTTCATAACCAATAACAGGAGATTGACGAACAATAATCGGTTGAATGAGCCCATTTTCTTTGATAGACTGTGCTAGTTCATGTAGTTTTTCTCCATCAAATTCTTTTCGAGGTTGATAGGGATTTTTTTGTATATCCGTGATAGAAATCATTTCAAATTTTTCCATGATTCTACACTAACACATCTTTTCTCTTATGTAAAGCTTTCTTTACATAGATGTCAATTAAGATTCTAAATCACCTGAACTCTTGTCAAGTTTAATAGATGTAGTTTCTTCTTTACCGTTACGATAGTAAGTTATCTTAATGGTGTCTCCGATAGAATGATTGTAAAGAGCACTTTGTAAGTCTGTTGATGAAGCAATCTCCTTGTCATCTACTTTTGTAATAACATCGTATTTTTCAAGGTGACCATTGGCAGGCATATTACTTTGCACAGAACGAACAACTACACCAGATGTTACATTGCTTGGAATATTCAGTCTTCTAATATCACTTGTATTAATATTTGAGAGATTGACCATTTGGATGCCCAAAGCTGGACGCGTCACTTTTCCGTTCTTTTCCAACTGTTCAATAATATTGATAGCATCATTTGCAGGGATTGCGAAACCAAGGCCTTCTACAGAGGTTCCTCCATTTGTGGCAATTTTACTTGAGGTAATTCCAATAACCTGCCCTTGAATATTGATCAGTGGGCCACCAGAGTTACCTGGATTAATAGCAGTATCAGTTTGGATGGCTTTTGTAGAAATGGCTTGTCCATCTTCAGATTTTAAAGATACATTTCGATTGAGACTAGATACAATACCCTGAGTGACAGTATTAGCATATTCAGAACCTAATGGGCTACCGATGGCAATGGCAGTTTCTCCTACGGTTAACTTGCTAGAATCACCAAACTCAGCTACTGTTGTCACTTTTTCTGAAGATATTTTGACGACAGCAATATCAGAGAAAGTATCAGCTCCGACAATTTCTCCAGGTACTTTAGTTCCATCTGACAAACGAATATCTACTTTGCTGGCGCCATTTATAACGTGATTGTTGGTGACGATGTAAGCTTCTTTATCATTCTTTTTATAAATAACTCCAGATCCTTCACTAGAGATTTGCTGAGAATCTGTGTCAGTATCATCATTACCAAATACGCTATTTTGTCTGTTTGCTGAATAAGTAATAACTGAAACGACAGCATCTTTTACTTTGTTAACAGCCTGTGTTGTTGAATTTTCGTTCTTATAGGCAGTTTGTGTAATAGTACTATTGTTGTTAGAGCTACTTACACCACTTTTTTGAGTTAGTTGAGTTATTGAAAAACTACCCAAGGCTCCACTAATAAAGCTAATGACGATAACGATTAATAATTGAAACCATTTTTTGTAAAATGTTTTTAGATGTTTCATATTTGCCTCCATATGTTTGAAATTACTGAAAGTATAAACTGACTAGCTTAATTATAACTTAAATACAAAAGTTTTTCACAGATTGTGGATAACTTTTAAAAATCTGTGATTTTCTAGGTGAAATTTAACCTTTTGTTTTGTGAATAAGGTGTGAAAAAATAGAGAATATGTTAGAATAGAGTCATGAAAATTAAAGTTGTAACAGTTGGGAAACTGAAAGAAAAGTATTTAAAAGATGGTATTGCAGAGTATTCAAAACGAATTTCTCGATTTGCTAAGCTTAAAATGATTGAGTTAGCAGATGAAAAAACACCAGATAGGGCCAGTGAGTCAGAAAATCAAAAGATTTTAGAAATAGAAGGTCAGAGAATTTTATCAAAAGTTGGTGATCGTGATTTTGTTATTGTGTTAGCCATTGAGGGGAAAACACTTTCTTCAGAAGAATTTAGTAAGCGGTTAGAAGAAGCTTCTATAAAAGGATTTTCTACTCTTACCTTTATCATTGGAGGGAGTCTGGGGTTAGCACAGGATGTAAAAAAGAGAGCCAATCTTTCTGTCAGTTTTGGTCGTCTAACCTTGCCCCATCAGTTAATGAGACTAGTTCTTGTTGAACAAATCTATCGCTCTTTTACGATTCAGCAGGGATCCCCCTATCATAAATAGAAAATTGACTTTTAATTGAATTTTTGGTAGAATAATTGTGTTAGGTCTCATAGCTCAGCTGGATAGAGCATTCGCCTTCTAAGCGAACGGTCGCAGGTTCGAATCCTGCTGGGATCAATATAGTAGCAAAGCTGGGAATTTTCCCGGCTTTTTTCTTAAAAAAGTACACTTTGGGAGAAAAAAATGACAGTTGAGAGAATTTTATCTAAAACGAAATTCCATTTTGTATAATAGTTTTTGTAAGTTATCTTACAAGAAAAAACATTTTAGGAGATTTTATTATGAAAAACACAGTTAAATTGGAACAGTTTGTAGCCTTGAAGGAAAAAGACTTGCAAAAGATTAAAGGTGGGGAGATGAGGAAAATGAATGAAAAGTCCTTTAATTTCTTTAATATCTTTAGAAGAAGATAAAGGAGTAGCAGAATGGATTTTTTCTTATTAGTAGATTTGATATTATATTTTTTAATTATTAGTCATAGTTACCGTTTAATTTGTAAAGGTCAAATAAATAGAAAAGAATTCTTCGTTTTTGGTGCTTATACATTACTAACAGACATAGTATTTGATTTTCCCTTCTATCTTCTAAATTTAGATGGGTTAGGGATTGAAACATTTTTATTTCCTTTATTCTTATATTCCTATTTTCGATGGATGAAACAGTATGAGAGGGATAGAGGACTATTTCTAAGTTTACTACTATCTCTTTTATATGAGAGCACTCATAACTTTTTGTCCGTAACTTTCTCCTCTATAACAGGAGACAATTTTGTTTTACAATATTATTACCTATTCTTTTCCGTTGTAACGGTGTTGACTTATGTTGTTATCTTAAAAATCATTCATTATTTCCATTTGGAACTAGCCTATTTTGACAAAGATTACCTTTATCATTTCTTGAAAAAAGTATTTTTTGCTTTACTACTGCTCCATATTGTATCTTTCGTTTCAGATATGGTAAGTACGATTAAACATTTGAATAGTTTTGGAAGTATTTTATCATCTATTGTCTTTATTTCTCTACTTTTGACCTTTTTTGCAATGAATTCGCATAAAGAACAAATGGAGAAAGAGATTGCTTTGAAGCAGAAGAAATTTGAACAGAAACATTTACAGAATTATACAGATGAAATTGTTGGCTTGTATAATGAAATCCGTGGTTTTCGACATGATTATGCTGGGATGCTTGTCAGTATGCAGATGGCAATTGACAGTGGTGATTTACAGGAAATTGACAGAATTTACAATGAAGTTTTGGTCAAAGCAAATCATAAACTGCGTTCAGATAAGTATACTTACTTTGATTTGAACAATATAGAAGATTCAGCTTTACGAAGTTTGGTTGCACAGTCAATTGTCTATGCTCGAAATAATGGTGTAGAGTTTACACTGGAAGTAAAAGATACGATTACCAAGCTCCCAATTGAACTATTGGATTTGGTTCGTATCATGAGCGTTTTATTGAATAATGCTGTCGAAGGATCGGCTGATAGTTATAAAAAGCAGATGGAAGTAGCAGTTATTAAGATGGAAACTGAAACAGTTATTGTGATTCAGAATTCATGTAAAATGACGATGACACCTTCAGGAGATCTATTTGCTTTAGGATTCTCCACTAAGGGAAGAAATCGCGGAGTCGGATTAAATAATGTGAAAGAACTACTAGATAAGTACAACAACATCATTTTAGAAACAGAGATGGAAGGCAGTACATTTAGACAAATTATTAGATTTAAGAGGGAATTTGAATGAAAGTTTTAATTTTAGAGGATGTTATTGAACATCAAGTGAGACTAGAAAGAATATTGGATGAAATTTCGATAGAATCGAATATTCCAATATCATACAAGACAACAGGAAAAGTCCGTGAATTTGAAGAATACATTGAAAATGATGAAGTAAATCAGCTTTATTTCCTAGATATCGATATTCATGGAATTGAGAAAAAAGGATTTGAGGTTGCTCAGCTCATTCGTCATTACAATCCCTACGCTATTATCGTCTTTATCACCAGTCGATCAGAGTTTGCGACTCTAACCTATAAATACCAGGTATCAGCCCTAGATTTTGTTGATAAGGATATCAATGATGAGATGTTTAAGAAGAGAATTGAGCAAAATATTTTCTACACGAAGAGTATGTTACTTGAAAATGAAGATGTTGTAGATTATTTTGATTACAATTACAAGGGAAATGATTTAAAAATTCCTTACCATGATATTTTGTATATTGAAACGACAGGTGTCTCTCATAAATTACGCATTATTGGTAAGAATTTTGCAAAAGAGTTCTATGGAACAATGACAGATATTCAGGAAAAGGACAAACATACTCAGCGATTTTATTCTCCTCATAAGTCATTTTTGGTAAATATAGGCAATATTAGAGAAATTGATCGAAAAAATCTAGAAATTGTTTTCTATGAAGACCATCGTTGTCCTATTTCAAGATTAAAAATTAGAAAATTAAAAGATATTCTAGAGAAAAAATCTCAAAAGTGATTGACAATTAGTAAGAAATTGATATAATGGTTATATCTGCTACAGATAGAAGGTCCGTTGGTCAAGGGGTTAAGACACCGCCTTTTCACGGCGGTAACACGGGTTCGAATCCCGTACGGACTATTTTATCCGCCATAGCTCAGTTGGTAGTAGCGCATGACTGTTAATCATGATGTCGTAGGTTCGAGTCCTACTGGCGGAGTATAGATAAAAGGGAACACAACTGTGTTCCTCTTTTTGTATCAATTTGTATCACCAAGCATCTTCATAAGGAAGTCTGTTATTTCTTGAGGACTTTCTTTTTTTCCATGTGCAATCCAAGTTTGACAGACACCAAAAAGTGCATGAGTTAGATAGATGCTACTATATTCTAATTCAGTGGTATTGAAATTCAGTTGCATAAATTGCTTTTGTAAATCTGTACTGAGCATGATATGAAGTTTATTTCTTAAGAAATTTTGGATTTCTTTGGTCCCATTTTC
Organism: Streptococcus mitis SK575; assembly: GCF_000257865.1. Taxonomy (GTDB): domain Bacteria; phylum Bacillota; class Bacilli; order Lactobacillales; family Streptococcaceae; genus Streptococcus; species Streptococcus mitis_CQ. Next base: position 20,083 of record NZ_AICU01000054.1, read on the forward strand.
AGAAAGAAGGGCAGCCAGAAGTGGTTCTGACTCTAGATATTCAAAGACTTCTAAAATAGCATCTCTTTTGTGATGAGCATGTTTTTGAAAAATATATTCAAATGTATGAAATAGCTTGCTTTGATAGTGCTCAATCATATCATACTTATCCTTATAGTGAGTATAGAAGCTGGAACGACTAATTCCGGCTTTTTCTGCTAACTTGACAGTAGAAATTTGATCAAATGGCTGTTCAATCAGTAATTGTACCATAGCATTTTCAATAGTTCGCTTTGTTTTTAAGCGTTTGTTACTTTCTTTCATATTTCCTCCTTGTAAACAAATTAGACTATATGTCTAAAAATGGATTTTTTATCTTGTAATTTAGATTTTTTATTGTATAATCTATTATATCAAAATTTTAGACAATATGTTTAAAAAAGGAGAAACTATGTTTAAAGAATGGAAAGCAATTTTTAAAAAACCAACCTTTATTATTGTCATGATAGGGATTTCTCTTATTCCAGCTCTGTACAATATCATATTTTTGTCATCAATGTGGGATCCATATGGGCAATTGTCTGACTTACCTGTGGCAGTTGTCAATAATGATAAAGAGGCTTCCTATAATGGTAATACTATGGCAATAGGAAAAGACATGGTGTCCAATTTAAAAGAAAATAAAACCTTGGATTTTCATTTCGTGGATGAAGATGAAGGAAAGAAGGGATTGGAAGATGGCGATTACTATATGGTAGTGACTTTACCCAGTGATTTATCTGAAAAAGCAGCTTCTATTTTAACGGATCATCCAGAGCAAATGCAAATTGATTATCAGACTTCAAGTGGTCATAGCTTTATTGCCAGCAAGATGAGCGATTCTGCGATGACACAATTGAAGCAGAATGTTTCTACAAATGTAACTGAGACCTATACTAAAGCCTTATTTAACAAAATGATTGATTTAAAGGATGGTATGAGTCAAGCAGCTTCTGGTAGTGAAAAATTAACTGATGGAGCGAATCAGTTAGTGGCAGGAAGTCAAACATTAACTACCAACCTACACTCTTTAGCAGCTTCAAGTTTAACATTTTCAAATGGAACGGAGCAGTTTACTAGAGGATTATCCTCTTATGTTTCTGGTGTCGAACAACTTCATCTTGGCTTAGGGAATTTTAATAGTGGTTTAGTTACATATACTGGTGCAGTGAGTCAATTAGATAACGGATTAGGTCAATTATCTTCTAAAAGTCCTGAATTAGTAAGGGGAATCAATCAGTTATATACTGGTGTAGAGTCCTATACTGGCGGTGTTTCTCAGCTTAATGCTGGTCTTAATCAATTTTCATCTGGTGTTAGTGCTTATACAAATGGAGTGGGAAATCTTGCAACAGGTGCTAATCAGTTATCTAGTCAATCAGCTGCACTTCGAATGGAGGTGGGGAAATTAAGTGAAGGGATTCAACAACTTTCTAGCAAGTTAGATGCTTCGTCTGGGAAAAAAGATCAAATTAATCAATTATCTTCAGGTCTAAATCAGTTAAATCAAGCTATTCAAAATATTGATGTTGGAGATACAAAACAATTAGATTCTGTTTTATCAAGTATAGCATCTCTTTCTAATCAAATGTTAGCAAGTGCTCAGTCTGAAAAAGCAACTACATTAGCAAATATTCAATCGACAGCAGCTTATCAATCATTGACAAGTGAGCAACAAGCTGAGATAAGAGCTTCTGTATCTCAAAATTCGACTGATAGTATTCAATCGGCTCAGTCAATTGTAGCTTTAGTACAAGGTTTACAGGGAAGTTTAGAAAACTTACAAAATCAATCTTCAAATCTTTCGACATTAAAAAATCAAGCTAATCAAGTATTACCGCTTGCTTCTACCTCTTTGACAGGATTGTCAAGTGGATTAACAGAGATACAAGGAGCTGTTACTAGCAAATTAGTTCCTGCCAGTCAGTCAATTGCATCAGGTGTAAATGCATATACTGCAGGTATTGATAAAGTTTCTCAAGGCGCAAGTCAACTAAGTGAAAAGAATTCCACCTTGACAGGTAGTTTGAACCAATTAGTTTCAGGATCAACTACCTTGACACAAAAATCTTCTAACTTGACAGCAGGAGTTGGTCAATTAGTTGAAAAAACTCCAAAATTAGTGTCTAGTATTGAAAAATTATCAACTGGCTCCAATCAATTGAATCGAAAGAGTCAAGAATTGATAGCAGGAGTTGATAAATTGCAGTCAGGATCTAGCCAACTAGCTGACAAATCCAGTCAGTTAATTTCAGGTGCTTCTCAATTAGAAAGTGGAGCTAATAAATTGGCAGATGGAGCTGGGAAACTAGCAGAAGGTGGAACAAAGTTAACTTCTGGATTGGAAGGTTTACAGACAGGAGTTGTTTCTTTAGGACAAGGACTAAGTAATGCTAGTGATCAACTTAAATCAGCATCAACGGAATCTAAAAATGCAGAGATTTTGTCAAATCCACTCAATCTTTCCAAAACAGACAATGACCAAGTTCCTGTAAATGGAATCGCAATGGCTCCTTATATGATATCAGTTGCTCTCTTTGTTGCAGCAATATCAACGAATATGATCTTTGCGAAGTTGCCTTCAGGACGTCATCCAGAGAGTCGTTGGGCTTGGTTGAAATCTCGAGCTGAAATAAATGGTATTATAGCTGTTTTAGCAGGAATTTTGGTATATGGAGGAGTTCATCTTATTGGTTTAACTGCTAATCATGAAATGAGAACATTTATTCTCATTATCCTAACAAGTTTAGTATTCATGTCCATGGTAACCGCTTTAACAACATGGAATAGCCGTATAGGAGCTTTCTTTTCTCTTATTTTGCTTTTATTACAGTTAGCATCAAGTGCAGGTACCTATCCACTTGCTTTGACAAATAATTTCTTTAGAGCTATTAATCCTTGGTTACCAATGAGTTATTCGGTTTCTGGATTACGACAAACAATTTCTATGACAGGAAATATTCATCATCAAGTCATTTTCCTTGCTGTGATATTAGCCCTATTTACTGGTTTAGGTATGCTAGCCTATCGACCTAAGAAAATGGAAGAAGATTAAAAAAATCGACCAACTGGTCGATTTTTTTATGTCTTAGATGACTTTCGTTTGTGATTATAGATTCCAAATAGTAAAAGAGAAGTAAAGGAACAGATTGCTCCAACAACAAACCCATTGGGAATAAAGGAAAGTGTAATAGTTCCTTTTCCCTTAGGAATGTCAACTTTTATAAAACCAGTTTGAGCTTGTTTAATTTCTATTTTCTTACCATCTTGGTAGGCAGACCAACCTTTGTCATAAGGAATGGTGAAGAAAATAGATGTATCTTGTTGGACATCATATGTAGCAAAAACCTTGTTTTTAGAAGTTGATACTGTTACAGGTTGTTCTTTAATTTTTTGAATTGCCTCAGTTAAAGTTTGGGTATCTAAACGGTAGAAGGTAGGAGATTCAAATGATACTTGTGAATTTTCAGGGAAACTAACATGAATATTGAAAGTTTTTGTATATTTTGTATAGCCTAGATTAAAGAAGGAGAAGACATTATCAGTTGTAAAAGTTTTCTTTTCTCCATTTACAAGGATGTCAACCTTTTTTTGTTTGTCATTAGAAAAGTGAAGATTTGTGAAAGAAAGATAAACTTGGCTGTTTTCTGGCACTTCAATTTGATACTGGATTGCTGCATCCTCATTTGAAGAACCTGTGACACTAATCAAATCATTAGTATTTTCTGTTTTGTCATAAGGGATTGGAGAAAAATAATCAAAATCGACGTTAGCAAGTTGATTTAAAAATGAGGCCTGATTATCCAAGGTATGTTCATTGAACTTGACATCATTGTAAACAGATTGACTAGCAAAGGCAATCGGGAGAGAGAATTGATTTTCATATAGGGTAAGATTATCTTTTTGATAGATATCTTTAAAACCATATTTATCAATAGGACTGTCTGAGATATTGTACTGGATACCAAATAAACTATCAGCTAAAATACTATTATTGGCATAACGGAGATTTAGATTAGTCCCAGAGGATTTAAAACCAAGTTTATCCAAAGTAGAGCTTGCTGAACGATTTCGAACAGATGAAAATTGAGAGATTCCATTATAGTTGAATTTCATACTGTCATTTCCTGTCTGAGTTTGTAGTTTTTCAGTACGAGTAAATTGATTTCCAATATATGTTGAGAAAGATTCCATAGCTGGGATATCTCGATTATATGAACTTCGAGAAGCAAAACCCCATTCTTTAGCAATTCCGTCTATTTGAGATGAAGCATTTAAACTTATTTCAACCATTATAAATAAAGAAATTAGAATGGCAAATAGATTTACAGAGATAAACTTTTTGATAACTGCAAGGAGTAAAAGCGAATAGACAACCAAAAATTCAAGAGTAAGCAGAATATTCAAATCTGTTAAAAAAGAATAATGTGATTTTAGATAGATGGTAGCTAAAAATCCTGTTACTATAAGAAAAAGCGAAACTAAAAAATTCCAGACTTTAAGTTCTTTCAGACGCTTTAAGACTTCTGCTGCTGTGTAAATTAACAAGGTAGAGAAAATCCAAGCATAGCGATGTAAAAACATGTTTGGAGTATGCATGCCTTGCCAAAATAAATCAAGAGCTTCAATATAAAAGCTTGCAATTAGAAATGCAAAGAAGATTGCATAGATAAGTTTCACGTGAAACTTAATAGATTTCAGCGTAAAAAATAAAATGGTCAAAATAAAGGGAAGTAGTCCAACAAAAATCATTGGGATGGCCCCATACTTTGTTGTGTCAAAGGAACCAATGAATTGTTTAGCAAAGAGATCAAGATACCAGCTACTTTCAGTTTGAAACTTTGTAATTTCAGTTAATTTTTCCCCATGTGTCTGTAAATCAAATAGAGTAGGCAGAGTCAGAATCAAACTAGCCATACCAGCTAAAACGGAGGTGATTATGAAATCAAGAAAAGATGATTTTCGAGTTTTAAAGTCCCAAGAAATTTGACAGAGATACCAGAAAATAAGAAACAATACTGTCATATAGCCAAAATAATAATTTTGAATAAACAAAATTGACAGACTTGTAAAGTACAATAGGAATTTCTTTTCAGTGATAAGTAGCTGTAAACCAGTTATAATTAAAGGAATCAAGATAAAAACATCTATCCAGGTTTTTATCTCTAGTTGACTAACTGTGAAACTCATCAGAGCATAGGAACTAGATAAAGCTAGTTTTAAAGGCTTAGGAATCGATTGAAATAATTTATTTAAACTAAAGTAAGTTGACAGTCCAATCAATCCAAATTTTAAGAGAGTTGTCAGATAGACAGCATCTGGCATATTAGTTAGATCAAAAAAGTAAACTAGTGGTGAAAGGAAACTACCCAAGTAATAACTAGATAGGGCATAGAAATTTAATCCAAGGCCACTTGTAAAGGTGTAAAACAGACTACCATTTCCATGTAGGATATTTCGTAAGGCTACATCAAAAATAACGTATTGATGAAAGCCATCTCCTAATAGAGGAGAGTTGTCGCTATTCCAGTAGATACCTTGAGATAGATATACTCCTATCATAATGATTATGGGAATGATGAAAGAAACAAAATAGGTCCAATATGTTTTAAAAAATAATTTCATGTTACCTCATAAAATGTTATAAAACTCAGCTGGTTAACCCAACTGAGTTTTGAAGTTTTATTTAGTCTTTCCAAAGTTCTTTAACTTTTGCTTGTACTTCTGCATTTTCTAGGAATTCATCATAGGTTTCATCAATACGGTCAATGACGCCATTTTTAGACAAGACAATGATATGGTTAGCTAGAGTTTGAATAAACTCGTGGTCATGGCTGGCAAAGATGATTGATTCTTTAAAGTTTTTCAATCCATCGTTCAAGCTTGAGATAGATTCTAAGTCCAAGTGATTGGTTGGATCATCGAGGACAAGGACATTTGATTTTAATAGCATGAGTTTTGAAAGCATGACACGAACTTTTTCTCCCCCTGACAAGACGTTGACAGGTTTGTTAACCTCATCTCCAGAGAAGAGCATACGGCCAAGGAAACCGCGTAGGAAAGTATTGTCATCTTCTTCTTTACTTGCGAATTGACGCAACCAGTCAAGGATTGACTCTCCTCCTGCAAAATCTGCCGAGTTATCTTTTGGCAAGTAAGAACGGCTAGTAGTTACTCCCCACTTGACAGTTCCTTCATAGTCAATGTCTCCCATGATTGCACGAATTAATGCAGTCGTTTGGATGTCATTTTGTCCAATAAGCGCTGTCTTATCACCTGGACGCAAGATAAAGCTGATATTATCTAAAATAGTCTCACCATCAATCTTTACAGTTAGATTTTCTACTGTCAAGAGATCATTACCGATTTCACGCTCTGCTTTAAAGTTGATAAATGGATATTTACGACTAGATGGTACAATTTCTTCAAGTTCAATCTTATCAAGCATTTTCTTACGTGATGTTGCTTGTCTTGATTTAGAAGCATTAGCAGAGAAACGAGCTACGAATTCTTGCAATTGCTTAATTTTTTCTTCTGCTTTAGCATTACGGTCTGCTAGCAATTTAGCAGCGAGCTCAGAAGATTCCTTCCAGAAGTCGTAGTTTCCGACATAGAGTTTGATTTTTCCAAAGTCAAGGTCGGCCATGTGAGTACATACTTTGTTTAAGAAGTGACGGTCGTGGGATACTACGATAACGGTGTTATCAAAGTCAATCAAGAAGTCTTCTAACCAAGTAATAGATTGGATGTCTAAACCGTTGGTAGGCTCGTCCAAGAGAAGAACATCTGGTTTACCAAAAAGTGCTTTGGCGAGGAGAACTTTTACTTTTTCACCGTTGGCCAATTCGCTCATGTTTTGATAGTGCAATTCTTCTGGAATGTTTAGGTTTTGAAGTAGTTGAGAGGCTTCGCTTTCTGCTTCCCAGCCTCCAAGCTCGGCAAACTCTCCTTCGAGTTCGGCAGCACGCACTCCATCCTCATCTGAGAAATCTTCCTTCATGTAGATAGCATCTTTCTCTTTCATGATGCTATAAAGTTTTTCATTTCCCATGATAACGACATCAATGGCACGTTCATCTTCATAGTCAAAGTGATTTTGACGAAGAACGGAGAGACGTTCATCTGGACCAAGAGAGATGTGACCAGTAGTAGGTTCGATATCTCCGGCTAAAATTTTTAAAAAGGTTGATTTTCCGGCACCATTAGCACCGATTAATCCGTAAGTATTTCCTTCTGTAAATTTGATATTGACATCATCAAAAAGTTTGCGATCACTAAAACGTAGTGAAACATCAGATACTGTAAGCAATGTTTTTCTCCTATATGTGTAATATATTTATTCTACTAGAAAATACGGAAATATTCAAATTTTTATCTGTCAATTTTGTGTAAATTACATTTACAGCATACTTTACACAAATCCGTAAATAGCAAGATTGATTTATTTTAATAAATTGCAGTTATTTCATTAAAAAAATGCTATAATTGAAGGGACCATATCGAAGGAGAATAAAATGACTAAACCCATTATTTTAACAGGAGACCGTCCAACAGGAAAATTGCATATTGGACATTATGTTGGAAGTCTCAAAAATCGAGTATTATTACAGGAAGAGGATAAGTATGATATGTTTGTGTTCTTGGCTGACCAACAAGCCTTGACAGATCATGCCAAAGATCCTCAAACCATTGTAGAGTCTATCGGAAATGTGGCTTTGGATTATCTTGCAGTTGGATTGGATCCAAGTAAGTCAACTATCTTTATTCAAAGCCAAATTCCAGAATTAGCTGAGTTGTCTATTTATTATATGAATTTGGTGTCATTAGCACGTTTGGAGCGTAATCCAACTGTCAAGACAGAAATTGCTCAGAAAGGATTTGGAGAAAGCATTCCGACAGGATTCTTGGTCTATCCAATAGCTCAAGCAGCTGACATCACAGCTTTCAAGGCCAATTATGTTCCTGTTGGGACAGATCAGAAACCAATGATTGAGCAAACTCGTGAGATTGTTCGTTCTTTTAACAATGCATATAATTGTGATGTCTTGGTGGAACCGGAAGGTATTTATCCAGAAAATGAGAGAGCAGGGCGTTTACCTGGTTTAGATGGAAATGCTAAAATGTCTAAATCACTCAATAACGGTATTTATTTAGCTGATGATGCGGATACTTTGCGTAAAAAAGTGATGAGTATGTATACAGATTCAGATCATATCCGCGTTGAGGATCCAGGTAAAATTGAAGGAAATATGGTTTTCCATTATCTAGATGTTTTTGGTCGTCCAGAAGATACTCAAGAAATTGCAGACATGAAAGAACATTATCAACGAGGTGGTCTTGGTGATGTGAAGACCAAGCGTTATCTACTTGAAATATTAGAACGTGAACTTGGTCCTATTCGTGAGCGCCGTATTGAATTTGCTAAGGATATGGGAGAAGTTTATAATATGCTTCAAAAAGGTAGTGAAAGAGCGCGTGAAGTTGCAGGTCAAACCCTATCTGAGGTTAAAGGAGCAATGGGACTTCATTACTTTAACTAAGTTTATTTTACAAGAAACTATCATTTCTATCTCGAAGAAAAGATAGTTTTTTATTTACCCCTGTAACATTTGACAAATTTTTATAGAATGGTATGATAGATACAATATAAAAAGAGTCAAGCTCAAAAAGAAAGAAAAGAGGAAACTTCGAATGTCTAATTGGGACACTAAATTTTTGAAAAAAGGTTTTACCTTTGATGATGTATTGCTTATTCCAGCTGAAAGTCATGTGTTGCCTAACGATGCAGATTTAACAACTAAATTGGCAGATAATCTGACTTTAAATATCCCAATTATTACCGCTGCCATGGACACAGTTACAGAGAGTCAAATGGCCATTGCTATTGCTCGTGCAGGCGGTCTCGGAGTTATCCATAAAAACATGTCAATTGCTCAACAAGCAGACGAGGTTCGTAAGGTAAAACGTTCTGAAAATGGAGTTATTATTGATCCGTTCTTTTTGACACCTGAACATACAATTGCTGAAGCAGATGAGCTTATGGGTCGTTACCGCATTAGTGGTGTTCCAGTTGTTGAAACACTTGAAAATCGTAAATTGGTTGGTATTTTGACAAACCGAGATCTTCGTTTTATTTCAGACTATAACCAACCAATCTCAAACCATATGACTAGTGAAAATCTTGTTACTGCTCCTGTGGGTACAGATCTTGCAACAGCTGAGAGTATTCTTCAAGAACACCGTATTGAAAAACTTCCGTTGGTAGATGAAGAAGGCCGTCTTTCTGGTTTGATTACTATCAAAGATATTGAAAAAGTTATTGAGTTCCCAAATGCTGCTAAAGATGAGTTTGGTCGTCTTCTAGTTGCAGGTGCAGTAGGTGTTACTTCAGATACTTTTGAACGTGCAGAAGCTCTTTTTGAGGCAGGAGCGGATGCGATTGTTATTGATACTGCGCATGGTCATTCTGCAGGTGTCTTGCGTAAAATTGCTGAGATTCGTTCTCATTTCCCAGATCGTACTTTGATTGCTGGAAATATTGCTACTGCTGAAGGTGCACGTGCCCTTTATGAAGCAGGTGTAGACGTTGTCAAGGTTGGTATTGGGCCAGGTTCAATCTGTACAACTCGTGTGATTGCTGGTGTCGGTGTTCCGCAAGTAACAGCTATCTATGATGCTGCAGCTGTTGCGCGTGAATATGGTAAAACGATCATTGCTGACGGTGGAATCAAGTATTCTGGAGATATTGTAAAAGCCCTTGCTGCAGGTGGAAATGCAGTTATGCTTGGATCAATGTTTGCTGGAACTGATGAAGCTCCAGGCGAAACTGAAATCTTCCAAGGACGTAAGTTTAAGACTTACCGTGGTATGGGATCAATTGCTGCTATGAAGAAAGGTTCAAGCGATCGTTACTTCCAAGGTTCTGTCAATGAAGCAAACAAACTCGTTCCAGAAGGAATTGAAGGTCGTGTTGCTTATAAAGGTGCTGCAGCTGATATTGTCTTCCAAATGATTGGTGGTATTCGTTCTGGTATGGGTTACTGTGGTGCAGCTAACCTTAAAGAACTACACGATAATGCTCAATTTATTGAAATGTCTGGTGCTGGTTTGAAAGAGAGCCATCCTCATGATGTACAAATTACTAATGAGGCACCAAATTATTCTATGTAAAAAAACAATGAAAAGAACTCCAGTAAAAACAGGAGTTCTTTTACAATGTTGTCAATTTTCATTTACAGTAACTTTACCATCCTGAATAGTGAAGATACTTAGATTTTCTGGTATATTTTGAAGATGATCTAAGCTTGTTGTTGTGATAAAGGTTTGGATTGAATGAGAAATCGTTTCTAATAATTTTAGTTGTCTAGTGTTGTCAAGTTCGCTCATAACATCGTCAAGCAGTAATATTGGAGATTCTGTAGTAATGCTTTCCATTAACTCGATTTCTGCTAATTTTATCGAGAGGACGAGACTACGATGTTGGCCTTGACTTCCGAAACTAGCATCCATTCTATTTATATAAAAAGAAATGTCATCCCGATGAGGACCAACACCAGTGTTCTTTTTAAATAAATCTCTGGACCTACTTTTTTCTAAAGCAATTTTGAAAGATTCGGATAAGTCTTCTTTGTCAGTTATATTGACAGAAGATTGATAGGATATTGACAACTCTTCAATCTGATTAGAAAGTTCAAAATGTTTCTTACGACCAAATGATTCTAGTTTTTTTATGAAATCTAAGCGGTGATTCATTACACGACATCCATAATCAACTAGTTGATCATCCAACACAGAAAGGAATGTTTCATCTATTTTTTGAGCTGATTTTAGATAAGTGTTCCTTTGTTTTAGGATGTGGTTATAATTGGTTAAATCTGCTAAATAGATTGGCTTAATTTGCCCAAGCTCCATATCAATGAATTTTCGTCGAACCGAAGGTGCTCCTTTAATTAGTTGTAAATCTTCAGGAGCAAATAAGACAACATTCATGTGTCCTACATAATCTGAAAGGCGTGCCTGTTTTAAATGATTAACTTTTGTCACACGGCCTTTTTGTGTTAGTTCTATTTCGAGGGGAATAGATCCAGTTTTTTTCTGAACGAGACCTGAAAGATGAAGTTGTTCCCCATCAAAATGAATGAGATTTTTATCTGTTCGAGTTCGATGACTACGAGTTAAGGCTAAAAAATAGATAGCCTCTAACATGTTTGTTTTTCCTTGTGCATTGTGTCCTAAAAAGACATTTAATTTAGGATTAAAGTCTATTTTCGTCTCTTTGTAGTTACGAAAAGTTTTGAGAGATAGGTGTTGTAGCCACATGATTATCTACCAGGAAATCGTGGAGCTTGTTTACTTTTTGGTGATGAAGTAGGTTTAGAGTTGTCTTTTTTTACTCCCTTATTCATCTCCTTGACAAGTTTAGCGATTCGTTCTTTTTCAACTTTATCATCTTGGTATTCATCCTGTTCTTCAGAAGTAGGTTGTGTCAACAAGATGTCAATATTCATGTCAGGGATGTCAACTTTATCACCAATACGAAGTTTTTTACCACGACGATTTTCTAATTCCCCATTAAAGTAAACAGAATGTTCAGAGAGAAATGATTTGATAGCTCCTCCGCTATGTGTAATTCCAAGTTCTTTGAGTAGTGCTTGGAGGGTAATAAATTCTTCAAATAATTTGTATTCCATAATTCACCTCAATCTTTGGTATTATACCATATTTTCCTAAAAATAGTGAGAGAAACAAGGAGTAATGTAAGCGATTTTTATTTCAAAAGTGTTACAGAGAACAAGAAAATTTCAGGTTTTCGTGATATAATAGAAGTCTGTATATAAGGAGGTAAATCATGGAGTTAGTGCATGGAATTTCAACACATTTTATCCAATCAAAAAAGTTTAAAACGAACAAAATCGCCGTGCGTTTTACCGCTCCATTATCCCTCGATACGATTGTAGGTCGCATGTTGACTGCGAGTATGCTAGAGACTGCTAATCAGATGTACCCCACTTCTCAAGATTTGAGAAGACATTTGGCCAGTCTATACGGTACAGATATATCAACCAATTGTTTCAGAAGAGGGCAAAGTCACATTGTAGAATTGACATTTACCTATGTTCGTGATGAGTTTTTAAGTAGGAAAAATGTGCTAACTTCTCAGGTTTTGGAACTTGTAAAAGAAACTCTTTTTTCACCCGTAGTATTTGATAATGGGTTTGATTCGGCCTTATTTGAAATTGAGAAAAAACAATTGCTAGCAAGTTTAGCAGCTGATATGGATGATTCTTTTTATTTCGCACATAAAGAATTGGATAAATTATTTTTTCATGATGAATGTCTCCAATTGGAATATAGTGATTTACGAAATCGTATTTTAGCTGAAACTCCACAAAGTTCTTATTCTTGTTTCCAAGAATTTTTGGCCAATGATCGAATAGATTTCTTTTTCCTAGGTGATTTTAATGAGATCGAAATTCAAAATGTATTAGAATCATTTGTCTTTAAAGGTCGAAAAGGAGATGTGAAGGTTCAGTATTGTCAACCTTATTCCAATATCCTTCAGGAAGGTATGGTTCGGAAAAATGTGGGACAGTCTATTTTAGAGTTAGGCTATCATTGCTCTGGTGAATATGGTGATGAGCAACATTTACCCATGATTGTAATGAATGGTTTACTGGGCGGATTTGCTCATTCTAAGCTATTTACAAATGTCCGTGAAAATGCTGGATTAGCTTATACTATTTCAAGTCAGCTTGATTTGTTTTGTGGATTCTTGAGGATGTATGCTGGTATCGATCGAGAAAATCGAAACCAGGCTCGTAAAATGATGAATAATCAACTGCTTGATTTAAAAAAAGGATATTTTACAGAGCTTGAGTTAGAGCAGACCAAGGAAATGATTCGTCGGTCTTTGTTACTTTCTCAAGATAATCAAAGTTCATTGATTGAACGTGCTTATCAAAATGCATTACTTGGAAAATCTTCAGCAGACTTTAAAGGTTGGATTGCAAAACTCGAGCAAGTTGACAAAGATGCTATTTGTAGAGCAGCTAATAATGTGAAACTACAAGCAATTTACTTTATGGAAGGAATAGAATGACAAAGGTTGTTTTTGAAGAAAGGTACTATCCAGCTGTAAAAGAAAAGGTTTATCGGACAAGGTTGTCAAATGGGTTGACAATTGCTCTTTTGCCTAAAAAGGAATTTAAAGAGGTTTACGGGAGTGTAACTGTACAGTTTGGTTCGGTAGATACGCTTGTCACAGAAGTTGACGGAGATGTAAAAGAATATCCTGGAGGAATTGCTCATTTTCTTGAACATAAATTGTTTGAGAGAGAAGATGCTAGCGATTTGATGTCAGCTTTTACTAGTCTAGGTGCAGATAGTAATGCCTTTACAAGCTTTACAAAAACAAGCTATCTTTTTTCAGCAACGGATCATTTTTTAGAAAATTTAGACTTACTTGATGAATTGGTAACATCAGCACATTTTACTGAAGATTCCATTTTAAGAGAGCAGGATATTATTCAGCAAGAACGAGAAATGTATCAAGATGACCCAGATTCGTGTTTATTCTTTTCAACTTTAGCGAATTTGTATCCTGGCACACCTTTAGCAACTGATATAGTTGGAAGTGAGGAGTCCATTTCCCAAATCAATCTAACTAATTTGCAAGAAAATTTTACAAGATTTTACAAACCTGTAAACATGTCTCTGTTTTTAGTTGGTAATTTTGATGTGGAGCGAGTACAGGACTATTTTGAAAGAAAAGAACTGAAAGATTTAGATGTTCAGGATTTAGCAAGAGAAAAGTTTGTTTTACAGGCTGTAAAGCAAGCAGACAGTATGAGAATGGAAGTATCTTCTCCTAAACTAGCGATTGGGATTAGAGGTAATCGAGAAATTGCTGAGGCGGATTGCTATCGACATCATGTTTTATTAAAATTATTGTTTGCAATGATGTTTGGTTGGACTTCGGATCGTTTTCAAAAGTTATATGAATCAGGTAAAATAGATGCTTCCTTATCTCTTGAAATTGAAGTAACAAGTCGTTTTCATTTTGTTATGTTGACAATGGATACGAAGGAGCCAGTTGCTTTATCTCATCAATTTAGGAAGGCCATTCGTAATTTTACAAAGGATTTAGATATTACAGAGGATCATTTAGATATTATAAAAAGAGAGATGTTTGGAGAATTTTTCAGTAGCATGAACTCTCTTGAATTTATTGCAACGCAATATGATGCTTTTGAACATGGTGAGACAATTTTTGATTTGCCGAAAATTTTACAGGAAATTACTTTAGAGGATGTCCTTGATGCTGGACATCACTTAATAGATGAAGGGAATATAGTTGATTTTACAATATTCCCATCGTAGTAACCTATCATAATAGACACTAGAAAGAAGGGATGACAAGTATGAGGAAAAAAACAATTGGTGAGGTTTTACGATTAGCTAGAATCAATCAGGGATTGAGTTTAGATGAATTGCAGAAAAAGACAGAAATCCAGTTAGATATGTTGGAAGCAATGGAAGCAGACGATTTCGATCAACTTCCAAGTCCTTTTTACACGCGTTCTTTCTTGAAAAAATATGCATGGGCTGTTGAGTTAGATGATCAAATTGTTTTGGATGCTTATGATTCTGGGAGTATGATTACTTATGAGGAAGTAGATGTTGATGAAGATGAGTTGACAGGTCGTAGACGTTCAAGTAAGAAAAAGAAGAAAAAAACATCCTTTTTACCTTTATTTTATTTTATCCTTTTTGCTTTATCGATTTTAATTTTTGTGACCTATTATGTTTGGAACTATATTCAAACTCAACCAGAGGGGCCTTCTCTTTCTAATTACAGTGTGGTTCAATCAACAAGTTCAATGAGTTCAACTAGCTCTGTTCCCCACTCTTCAAGTAGTAGTTCATCTAGCAGTTCTTCTAGTGTAGAATCAACTATAAGTGTATCAGGTGAAGGAAATCATGTAGAAATCGCTTATAAGACAAGTAAGGAAACAGTTAAATTGCAATTGGCAGTTTCAGATGTTACAAGTTGGGTCAGCGTTTCAGAAAGCGAACTTGAGGGCGGTGTAACCTTATCGCCAGAGAAGAAAAATGCAGAAGCAACAGTTGCAACTAAAAGTCCTGTAACAATTACGTTAGGTGTTGTAAAAGGTGTTGCTTTGACAGTAGATAATCAGACTGTTGATTTATCGAAATTAACAGCTCAGACTGGACAAATCACTGTAACCTTTACTAAAAATTAAGGAAAAACGAATGAAAAAAGAACAAATTCCCAATCTCTTAACAATAGGTCGAATTCTCTTTATACCTATTTTTATCTTTATTTTAACGATAGGAAATTCGATAGATAGTCATATAGTGGCAGCTATTATCTTTGCTGTTGCCAGTATTACCGACTATTTAGATGGATATTTAGCTCGTAAATGGAATGTGGTCAGTAATTTTGGTAAATTTGCAGATCCTATGGCGGATAAGTTACTAGTTATGTCGGCTTTTATTATGCTGATTGAGTTAGGTATGGCTCCGGCTTGGATTGTTGCAGTGATTATCTGTCGTGAGTTGGCTGTGACAGGTTTAAGGCTTTTATTGGTTGAAACTGGTGGAACGGTTTTAGCAGCGGCAATGCCTGGAAAAATTAAAACTTTTAGTCAGATGTTTGCGATTATTTTCTTGCTATTACATTGGACTTTGCTTGGTCAAGTTCTACTTTATGTAGCCTTATTTTTCACTATCTATTCTGGCTATGATTATTTCAAGGGTAGTGCCTATGTATTTAAAGGGACATTTGGTTCGAAATGAAATCAGTAGTTGATGTAAAAAATCTTTCTTTTCGTTATAAGGAAAGTCAAGAATACTATGATGTGAAGGATATTACGTTTCACGTGAAACGTGGGGAATGGCTTTCGATTGTAGGGCATAATGGTAGTGGTAAATCAACGACGGTTCGCTTAATTGATGGCTTACTGGAAGCAGAATCCGGAGAGATTGCAATTGATGGCCAACGGCTGACTGAGGAGAATGTTTGGAGTATACGTCGTCAAATCGGTATGGTTTTTCAAAATCCAGATAATCAATTTGTTGGAGCGACTGTTGAGGATGATGTTGCCTTTGGTTTGGAAAATCAGGGCCTTTCTCGTCAAGAAATGAAAAAGAGAGTGGAGGAAGCTCTGGCTTTAGTTGGCATGTTGGACTTTAAAAAGAGAGAACCAGCGCGTCTATCGGGTGGCCAAAAGCAACGTGTAGCTATTGCAGGTGTTGTAGCCCTAAGACCAGCTATTTTAATTCTAGATGAAGCAACTAGTATGTTGGATCCTGAGGGTCGTAGAGAACTGATTGAGACAGTAAAAGGAATTCGGAAAGACTATGATATGACGGTCATTTCCATTACACATGATTTGGAAGAAGTTGCCATGAGTGATCGTGTATTGGTCATGAAAAAAGGGTCAATTGAATCAACTAGTAGTCCAAGAGATCTTTTCTCTCGAAATGATTTAGATCAAATTGGATTAGACAATCCTTTTGCCAATCAATTAAAACATTCTTTGAGCCAGAATGGCTATGATTTGCCTGAAAATTATTTGACAGAAAGTGAGCTAGAGGATAAGCTATGGGAATTGCTCTAGAAAATGTGAGTTTTACATATCAAGAAGGTACTCCCTTAGCTTCAACAGCTTTGTCGGATGTTTCTTTGACGATTGAAGATGGTTCTTATACGGCTTTAATTGGGCATACAGGTAGCGGTAAATCAACTATTTTGCAACTCTTAAATGGTTTATTGGTGCCAAGTCAAGGGAGTGTGCGGGTCTTTGATACCTTAATCACCTCGACTTCTAAAAATAAAGACATTCGTCAAATTAGAAAACAGGTTGGTTTGGTATTTCAGTTTGCTGAAAATCAGATTTTTGAAGAAACGATTTTGAAAGATGTTGCTTTTGGACCGCAAAATTTTGGAGTTTCTGAAGAAGATGCGGAGCAGATTGCGCGTGAGAAACTGGCTTTGGTTGGAATTGATGAATCACTTTTTAATCGTAGTCCGTTTGAGTTGTCAGGTGGACAAATGAGACGTGTCGCCATTGCAGGCATACTTGCCATAGAACCAGCCATATTAGTCTTAGATGAACCCACAGCAGGCCTAGATCCCCTGGGAAGAAAAGAGCTGATGAATTTGTTCAAAAAACTCCACCAGTCAGGGATGACCATTGTCTTGGTAACGCATTTGATGGATGATGTTGCTGAATATGCAAATCAAGTCTATGTGATGGAAAAGGGACGTTTAGTTAAGGGTGGTAAACCAAGTGATGTCTTTCAAGATGTTGTCTTTATGGAAGAAGTGCAGTTGGGAGTACCTAAAATTACAGCCTTTTGTAAACGATTGGCTGATAGAGGCGTGTCATTTAAACGATTACCGATTAAGATAGAGGAGTTCAAGGAGTCGCTAAATGGATAGTATAATTTTGGGGCGTTATATCCCAGGGGATTCGATTGTTCACCGATTGGATCCACGTAGCAAATTGCTTGCTATGATGTTACTGATTTTAATCGTTTTTTGGGCTAATAATCCCTTGACGAATCTAATTCTTTTTATAGCGACAGGGATATTTATTGCCTTGTCAGGAGTATCTCTTTCATTTTTTATTCAGGGCTTGAAGTCTATGTTTTTCTTGATTGCCTTTACAACTATTTTTCAACTATTTTTCATTTCTAATGGGAATGTTTTATTTGAGTTTTCGTTTGTGAGAATCACGGATTATGCTTTGCAACAAGCTGGGATTATTTTTTGTCGCTTCGTATTGATTATTTTCTTTTCAACTTTGTTAACCTTAACTACCATGCCCTTAAGTTTGGCATCAGCTGTCGAGGCTTTATTAGCACCTTTAAAGCGTGTGAAAGTTCCAGTTCATGAAATTGGATTGATGCTATCTATGAGTTTGCGTTTTGTTCCGACCTTAATGGATGATACAACGCGGATTATGAACGCACAGAAAGCGCGTGGAGTGGATTTTGGTGAAGGAAGCATTGTTCAAAAGGTGAAGGCTATGATTCCCATTTTGATTCCTCTTTTTGCGACAAGTTTAAAACGTGCGGATTCCTTGGCTATTGCTATGGAAGCGCGCGGTTATCAGGGAGGGAAAGGCAGAAGTCAATACAGACAACTGAAATGGACTCGAAAGGATACGCTGACCATTCTTGTTATTATCATACTTGGTTGTTGCTTATTTTTCTTAAAATCTTAGTAGCTTTCAGGAATTGATAAAAAAGTTACTGTAACAGTTTTTGATATAAAGGTAGGGATATGAACCGTTTTAAAAAATCAAAATATGTCATTATTGTTTTTGTCACTGTTCTGCTTGTCTCAGCTCTCTTAGCGACGACTTATTCAAGTACAATTGTGACAAAATTAGGAGATGGAATCTCATTGGTTGATAGAGTTGTGCAAAAACCTTTTCGGTGGTTTGATTCTGTCAAATCAGATTTGGCTCATTTGACACGAACATATAATGAAAATGAAAGTTTGAAGAAACAGATTTACCAATTAGAAGTTAAATCAAATGAGGCGGAAAGTTTAAAGACAGAAAATGAACAATTGCGTCAATTGCTTGGTATGAAGTCCAAGTTGCAAGCTACAAAGACTTTGGCAGCAGATGTTATTATGCGTTCTCCGGTATCTTGGAAGCAGGAATTGACCTTAGATGTAGGTAAATCAAAAGGGGCTTCTGAGAACATGTTAGCTATTGCAAATGGTGGCTTGATTGGGAGTGTTTCAAAAGTAGAGGAGAACTCTACTATAGTCAACCTTCTGACTAATACGGAAAATGCTGATAAGATTTCTGTTAAAATTCAACACGGCACTACCACAATTTATGGAATTATTGTTGGCTACGACAAGGAAAATGAAGTTCTTAAAATTAGCCAATTAAATAGCAATAGCGATATTAGTACAGGCGATAAGGTGACAACGGGTGGATTAGGAAACTTTAACGTTGCGGATATTCCTGTTGGTGAAGTGGTTGCCACAACGCATAGTACAGACTATTTGACACGAGAAGTAACTGTTAAATTGAGTGCAGATACTCATAATGTGGATGTGATAGAATTAGTGGGGAATTCATAATGAGACAGTTGAAGCGAGTTGGAGTATTTTTATTGCTTCCTTTCTTTGTTCTAATTGATGCCCATATTAGCCAGCTTCTGGGCTCATTTTTCCCCCATGTACATTTGGCTAGTCATTTTCTTTTTCTATTTCTCTTATTTGAGACGATAGAAGTGTCAGAGTATCTCTACCTAGTCTATTGTTTTGTGATAGGCTTGGTTTACGATGTTTACTTTTTCCATCTAATAGGGATTGCAACTCTCTTATTTATCTTATTGGGAGCCTTTCTTCATAAATTGAATAGTGTTATTTTATTGAATCGTTGGACGAGAATCTTGGCTATGATTGTTATGAGTTTTCTATTTGATATGGGAACTTATCTCTTTGCATTAGTGGTAGGTTTAACTCTAGATAGTCTGCCGATTTTTATCGTTTATAGCCTAGTACCATCCATGATTTTAAATCTTGTGTGGATGCTTATTTTTCAGTTTATTTTTGAAAGATATTATCTATAAGAAAGAAACAAAAATGTAACAAAGGCGTAATATTCATTAGGCCTTTTTTTGGTATACTAGTATTGTCTTTAAAAGAAGGAGTATCTACGTAATATGAAGAAAAAAATCTTAGCGTCACTTTTATTAAGTACAGTAATGGTTTCTCAAGTAGCTGTTTTAACAACTGCGCATGCAGAAACTACTGATGACAAAATTGCTGCTCAAGATAATAAAATTAGTAACTTAACAGCACAACAACAAGAAGCCCAAAAACAAGTTGACCAAATTCAGGAGCAAGTATCAGCTATTCAAGCTGAGCAATCTAACTTGCAAGCTGAAAATGATAGATTACAAGCAGAATCCAAAAAACTTGAGAGTGAGATTACAGAACTTTCTAAAAATATTGTGTCTCGTAATGATTCTTTGGAAAAGCAAGCTCGTAGTGCTCAAACAAATGGAGCTGCAACTAGCTACATCAATACGATTGTAAACTCAAAATCAATTACAGAAGCTATTTCACGTGTAGCAGCAATGAATGAAATCGTATCTGCTAACAACAAAATGTTGGAACAACAAAAAGCAGATAAAAAAGCAATTTCTGAGAAGCAAGTGGCAAACAATGACGCAATTAATACAGTAATTGCAAATCAACAGAAATTGTCTGATGATGCGCAAGCTTTAACAACGAAACAAGCTGAGTTGAAGGCTGCAGAATTAAATCTTGCTGCTGAAAAAGCTACAGCAGAAGATGAAAAAGCAAGTTTGCTAGAGAAAAAAGCAGAAGCAGAAGTAGCAGCAAAAGCAGCAGCAGAGGCAGAAGCAGCTTACAAGGCAAAACAAGTAAGTCAACAACAAACAGTTGTTGCTTCTGGAAATACAACTTTTGCAGCACAGGTTCAAGCTGTAGCTTCTTCGGAATCAGCAACATATACTCCTGTGGCAGTAAAACAACGCCCAACATACAGTACAAATGCTTCAAGCTATCCAATTGGAGAATGTACATGGGGAGTTAAAACATTAGCACCTTGGGCTGGAGACTATTGGGGTAATGGAGCGCAGTGGGCTACAAGTGCAGCTGCTGCAGGATTCCGTACAGGTTCAACACCTCAAGTTGGTGCGATTGCATGTTGGAATGATGGTGGCTATGGACACGTAGCGGTAGTCACTGCTGTAGAATCAACAACACGTATCCAAGTTTCAGAATCAAATTATGCTGGTAATCGCACGCTTGGAAATCATCGTGGGTGGTTCAATCCGACAACTACGTCTTCAGGTTTTGTAACATATATTTATGCAGATTAATTTACAGAGGGACTCGAATAGAGCCCTCTTTTCAGGTTTTACTGTGATAATCTCTATTAAAAATTATATCAAAATAGCTTGAAAATATTGAAAAAGTATGGTAAAATGAAACTTGTCGTGTGAACGATAATACTCATTCTTGATGAATTGTGAAACAGTTGCTCTTGGGTCGTTTTGCAAGTTGAAGTCGAGAAGAGGAAAAAAACAAAAAGGAGAAATACTCATGGCAGTAATTTCAATGAAACAACTTCTTGAGGCTGGTGTACACTTTGGTCACCAAACTCGTCGCTGGAACCCTAAGATGGCTAAATACATCTTTACAGAGCGTAACGGAATCCACGTTATCGACTTGCAACAAACTGTAAAATACGCTGACCAAGCATACGACTTCATGCGTGATGCAGCAGCTAACGATGCAGTTGTATTGTTCGTTGGTACTAAGAAACAAGCAGCTGATGCAGTTGCTGAAGAAGCAGTACGTTCAGGTCAATACTTTATTAACCACCGTTGGTTGGGTGGAACTCTTACAAACTGGGGAACAATCCAAAAACGTATCGCTCGTTTGAAAGAAATCAAACGTATGGAAGAAGATGGAACTTTCGAAGTTCTTCCTAAGAAAGAAGTTGCACTTCTTAATAAACAACGTGCACGTCTTGAAAAATTCTTGGGTGGTATCGAAGATATGCCTCGTATCCCAGATGTTATGTACGTAGTTGACCCACATAAAGAGCAAATCGCTGTTAAAGAAGCTAAAAAATTGGGAATTCCAGTTGTAGCGATGGTTGACACAAACACTGATCCAGATGATATCGATGTAATCATCCCAGCTAACGATGATGCTATCCGCGCTGTTAAATTGATCACAGCTAAATTGGCTGACGCTATCATCGAAGGACGTCAAGGTGAAGATGCAGCAGCAGTTGAAGCAGAATTTACAGCTTCAGAAGCTCAAGCAGATTCAATTGAAGAAATCGTTGAAGTTGTAGAAGGCGACAACGCTTAATTCATATAAATAGTAATTACCTAGGAGGGCGGGGCTTAGCCCGGCTCTCCTATTTTTAAAAAATATAGGAGAATCAAAATGGCAGAAATTACAGCTAAACTTGTAAAAGAGTTGCGTGAAAAATCTGGTGCCGGAGTTATGGACGCTAAAAAAGCGCTTGTAGAAACAGACGGTGACATCGAAAAAGCGATTGAATTGCTTCGTGAAAAAGGTATGGCTAAGGCAGCTAAGAAGGCTGACCGTGTTGCTGCAGAAGGTTTGACTGGTGTTTACGTTAACGGTAATGTTGCAGCAGTTATTGAAGTAAACGCTGAAACTGACTTCGTTGCGAAAAACGCTCAATTCGTTGAATTGGTAAATACCACAGCTAAAGTTATTGCTGAAGGAAAACCTGCTAACAATGAAGAAGCTCTTGCTTTGACAATGCCTTCAGGTGAAACCCTTGAAGCTGCATACGTATCTGCAACAGCAACTATCGGAGAAAAAATCTCATTCCGTCGCTTTGCATTGATTGAAAAAACAGACGCACAACACTTTGGTGCTTACCAACATAACGGTGGACGTATCGGTGTTATTTCAGTTGTTGAAGGTGGAGACGAAGCACTTGCTAAACAATTGTCAATGCACATCGCAGCGATGAAACCAACAGTTCTTTCTTACAAAGAATTGGATGAACAATTCGTTAAAGATGAGTTGGCACAATTGAACCACGTTATCGACCAAGATAACGAAAGCCGTGCAATGGTTAACAAACCAGCTCTACCACACTTGAAGTATGGATCAAAATCTCAATTGACTGATGAAGTGATTGCTCAAGCTGAAGCTGATATCAAAGCTGAGTTGGTTGCAGAAGGCAAACCAGAAAAAATCTGGGACAAAATTATCCCAGGTAAAATGGATCGCTTCATGCTTGACAACACTAAAGTTGACCAAGCTTACACACTTCTTGCACAAGTTTACATCATGGATGATAGCAAGACAGTTGAAGCCTACCTTGAATCAGTTAACGCTTCAGTAGTTGAGTTCGCTCGCTTTGAAGTTGGTGAAGGAATCGAAAAAGCTGCAAACGACTTTGAAGCTGAAGTTGCAGCTACAATGGCAGCAGCCTTGAATAACTAATTATAGAAAGGAAGTAAATTTGCTTCCTTTTTTCTATGCAGTCGATCCCTATAGGGAGAGCTTCCTATTTTCAAGGTAAAAATAAAAAGCCCTATAATAAGGGCCAATTGTATTTAGGAGACTAAACTTCAAATTCATAGAGTGCTGTAGAGAGATAACGTTCACCGTTATCTGGTGCTAGAGCAAGGACTTTTTTACCTGTACCTAATTTTTTGGCAATCTCGATGGCTCCGTAGATAGCTGCAGCTGAAGAAATCCCTACAAGGAAACCTTCTTTTCCACCAATTTCACGGCCTAGTGCTAGAGCATCGTCTGACGTTACACGAACGATACCATCATAAGCCTTTGTATCAAGTGTATCAGGAATAAATCCAGCTGATATACCTTGAATTTTGTGAGGACCAGGTTTTTCACCAGATAGAATAGCAGATTCATCAGCTTCCACTGCATAAACTTGAATGTTTGAATTTGCTGATTTGAGTGCATGAGAAACACCAGAAATCGTTCCACCGGTACCAACTCCAGCAACAAAGGCATCTAATCCATCTTTACCGAAAGCAGCTAGTATCTCAGCTCCTGTTGTTCTTTCGTGTACTTCTGGATTAGCTGGGTTGTCAAATTGAAGAGGAAGGAAACCATCACGTTCAGCAGCGATTTCTTGAGCCTTAGCAATAGCACCTTTCATTCCTTCGCTACCAGGAGTGAGGACGAGTTCAGCACCATAGGCTTGGATAATCTTACGTCGTTCCACACTCATAGTTTCAGGCATAACGATAACAACTTTATACCCTTTAGCAGCCCCTACCCATGAAAGTCCAATACCAGTGTTTCCACTTGTTGCTTCAACAATAGTAGAACCAGGTTTCAGAATACCGTCTTGTTCAGCTTTTTCAATCATGCTAAGAGCAATACGGTCTTTTACAGAAGAACCAGGGTTAAATGCTTCAAGTTTTACATAGACATCTGCAGCACCTTCTGGCACAATGTTGTTGAGTTTAACAATCGGAGTTTGACCGATTAGTTCAGTAATGTTGTTATAAATAGACATATGAATACCTCTTTGTATAAGATATCTCTAGTATAACGCTATCTATACCATTTGTAAAATATAGAAATCCTATCGAAGTGATAGGATTTTTTTATATCACAGGTCTAAGCCATTAATTTTTAAGCGATTGTGATAGGCTAATTCTAGTAAATATGTATAAAGTGGAACGATATCTGTTTTCTTTTTTAATTGAATCATTTTCTAGTAGGTCTTGGCAAGCATCTTTTTATGTTGCTAATTAAAGTAGCAGTGAAAATATCAGTGAAACACTGTATTATCTATTATTTACACTAGGTTTACAGAAACCTCAACTTCGCGTAAACCTTGATCAGTTAAAGTGACTTTTCCATTAAAAAATTCCACAAGTGAAGCTTTAATAGTTTCTTTTTCTTCTTTATCAACATAAATCATCGTATCGACTTGATCTGTAAAGTTTGTATCCAGTTCCATGAGATTATGTTCTTTAAGGAAGTTACTGTACTCTTGATACTGAGCGTAAGACATTTGAATAGTAATGCCAGCTTGTTCCTTTATTTCAATGATGCCAATTTCTTTGACAGCTAAGGCGACACTGCCGGCGTAAGCACGAATCAGTCCTCCAGCACCTAGTTTAATGCCACCAAAGTAGCGTGTCACTACCACACAGACATTAGTAAGATTGTGATTTTCTAGTACCCCTAGCATGGGAACGCCAGCAGTACCACTGGGCTCACCATCATCACTTGTACGTTTGATTTCACTACGTTCCCCAATAATGAAGGCAGAGCAGTTATGCGTCGCTTTGTAGTGTTCTTTTTTGATGGTGGTAATGAAGTCACGAGCCTCTTCTTCGCTATAAACACGCTTGGCATGACAGATAAAGCGGGATTTTTTGATTTCTTCTTGGACTTGTCCGTCCTCTTTAATTGTTCTAAATTCCATGATTTAATTGTACTAAAAAATCATCTAAAGCGCTAGGTTTTTACGAATAAAGAAGTATGAAAGTAAATCCAAATTATCTCGGTCGTTTGTTTACTGAGAATGAATTAACAGAAGAGGAACGTCAGTTGGCGGAGAAATTTCCAGCAATGAGAAAGGAGAAGGGGAAACTTTTCTGTCAACGTTGTAATAGTATTATTCCAGAGGAATGGTATTTGCCCATCGGTGCTTACTATTGTCGAGAGTGCTTGCTGATGAAGCGAGTCAGGAGTGATCAAGCTTTATACTATTTTCCGCAGGAGGATTTTCCGAAGCAAGATGTTCTTAAATGGCGTGGTCAATTAACTCCTTTTCAAGAGAAGGTGTCAGAGGGACTGATTCAAGCAGTAGACAAGCAGGAGCCAACTTTAGTTCATGCGGTGACAGGGGCTGGAAAGACAGAAATGATTTATCAAGTTGTGGCTAAGGTGATTAATAGGGGTGGTGCAGTGTGTTTGGCCAGTCCTCGCATAGATGTTTGTTTGGAGCTGTACAAGCGCCTGCAAGATGATTTTGCTTGCGAGATATCTTTACTACACGGAGAATCAGAGCCGTATTTTCGAACACCACTAGTTGTTGCGACGACCCATCAGTTATTGAAGTTTTATCAAGCTTTTGATTTGCTGATAGTGGATGAAGTAGATGCCTTTCCTTATGTTGACAATCCCACGCTTTACCATGCTGTCAAGAATAGTGTAAAGGAGAATGGGCTGAGAATCTTTTTAACAGCGACTTCGACAGATGAGTTAGATAGGAAGGTTCGTTTAGGAGAATTAAAAAGACTGAGCTTACCTAGACGATTCCATGGGAATCCTTTGATTATTCCTAAACCTGTCTGGTTATCAGATTTTAATCACTGTTTAGAGAAAAGTCGGTTATCACCAAAGTTAAAGACTTATATTAAGAATCAGAGAAAGACAGCTTATCCGTTACTCATTTTTGCTTCAGAAATTAAGAAAGGGGAGCAATTAAAAGAAGTCTTACAGAAGGAATTTCCGCATGAGAAAATTGGTTTTGTGTCTTCAGTTACGGAAGATCGATTAGAGCAGGTGCAAGCTTTTCGAGATGGAGAACTGACAATACTTATCAGTACGACAATATTGGAGCGTGGAGTTACCTTTCCTTGTGTGGATGTTTTCGTAGTAGAGGCCAATCATCGTCTGTTTACCAAGTCTAGTTTAATACAGATTGGAGGCCGTGTCGGTCGGAGTATGGACAGACCGACAGGAGATTTGCTTTTTTTCCATGATGGGTTAAATACTTCAATCAAGAAGGCAATTAAGGAAATTCAGCAGATGAATAAGGAGGCGGGGCTATGAAGTGCTTATTGTGTGGGCAGACTATGAAGGCCGTTTTAACTTTTAGTAGTCTCTTACTTCTGAAAAATGATGACTCTTGTCTTTGTTCAGACTGTGACTCTACTTTTGAGAGGATTGGAGAAGAGAACTGTTCAAACTGTATGAAAACAGGTTTGTCAACGAAGTGTCAAAATTGTCAATTTTGGTGTAAAGAAGGAGTTGAGGTCAGTCATAGAGCGATTTTTACTTACAATCAAGCTATGAAGGATTTTTTCAGTCGGTATAAGTTTGATGGAGACTTTCTTTTAAGAAAAGTGTTCGCTTCATTTTTAAGTGAGGAGTTAAAAAAGTACAAAGAGTATCAATTTGTTGTAATTCCCCTAAGTCCTGATAGATATGCTGATAGAGGATTTAATCAGGTTGAAGGTTTAGTTGATGCAGCAGGCTTTGCGTATCTGGATTTATTAGAAAAGAGAGAAGAGCGAGCTAGTTCTTCTAAAAGTCGCTCAGAGCGTTTGGAGACAGAATTTCCTTTCTTTATTAAAAGTGGAGTCACTATTCCTAAAAAAATCCTACTTATAGATGATATTTACACTACTGGAACAACTATAAATCGTGTGAAGAAACTACTGGAAGAGGTTGGTGCTGAGGATGTAAAAACATTTTCCCTTGTAAGATGAGGAAAAAATTTGCAAAAATAAAATGAAAGCGTTATAATGAAATCAGAAAAACAAAAATGTTTAGAAAGAAGGTACTCATATGATTAAATATAGTATCCGTGGTGAAAACCTAGAAGTAACAGAAGCAATTCGTGATTATGTAGTTTCTAAACTCGAAAAGATCGAAAAGTATTTTCAAGCTGAACAAGAGTTGGATGCTCGAGTTAACTTGAAGGTGTATCGTGAAAAAACTGCTAAAGTGGAAGTAACGATTCCACTTGGATCAATTACTCTTCGTGCAGAAGATGTGTCTCAAGATATGTATGGTTCAATTGACCTTGTAACCGATAAAATTGAACGTCAGATTCGTAAAAATAAAACAAAAATCGAGCGTAAAAATAAAAACAAGGTAGCAACTAGTCAATTATTTACAGATGCTTTGGTGGAAGATCCAAATGTTGTCCAGTCTAGAGTTGTTCGTTCAAAACAAATTGATTTAAAACCAATGGATTTGGAAGAAGCTATTCTACAGATGGATTTGTTGGGACATGATTTCTTTATCTATGTGGATGTTGAAGATCAAACAACTAATGTGATTTATCGTCGTGAAGATGGTGAGATTGGACTGTTAGAAGTTAAAGAATCTTAATTTCAATATGTGTAAAGGAAGGTTTACTGAATTGTAAACCTCCTTTTTCTTATAATTGATAGAATTACTGATTACACTTTTAAAAAGTCGCTTTTTGGTGGTTATTATGGTATAATGGGTGCCAAGAGGTTTGGAATGAAAAAATTTTATGTAAGTCCTATTTTCCCCTTAATATTAGGAATAGTGGCGTTCGGAGTGCTATCTGTGCAACTTGTTTTTGTAACGAATACACTGGTAACGCTATTTCTTTTGCTACTTATTTTGGGTTCATATATTTTACTATTCATCCATCAGAGAGACTACTACTCAAGGAGTGAAGTAGAACAAATCCAGTATGTAAACCACCAAGCTGAAGAAAGTTTGACAACCTTGTTAGAACAGATGCCTGTCGGAGTTATTAAATTAGACTTGTCGTCAGGTGAAGTTGAATGGTTTAATCCTTATGCTGAATTGATTTTGACTAATGAAGTGGGCGAGATTGATGTGGCATTAATTCAAACAATTATCAAGGCATCGGTAGGAAATCCAGGTTCTTATGCTACCTTGGGTGAGACCCGCTATTCAGTTCATATGGACAAGGTGTCTGGAGTTCTTTACTTCTTTGATGTGTCTGGAGAATACGAAGCGACTGTTGAGTTAGTAACGAGTCGACCTGTGATTGGGATCGTTTCCGTTGACAACTATGATGATTTAGAAGATGAAACATCGGAGTCTGATATCAGTCATATCAATAGTTTTGTAGCCAATTTTGTTTCAGAATTTGCTGGGAAGCATGCCATGTTCTCCCGTCGAGTGAGTATGGATCGCTTTTATCTATTTACGGACTACACGGTGCTTGAGGGATTGATGAACGATAAATTTTCTGTTATTGATGCTTTCAGAGAAGAGTCGAAACAGAGACAGTTGCCTTTGACCTTAAGTATGGGATTTTCTTATGGTGATGGTAATCATGATGAAATCGGGAAAGTTGCATTGCTCAATTTGAACTTGGCTGAAGTGCGTGGTGGCGACCAGGTGGTTGTCAAGGAGAATGACGAAACGAAAAATCCCGTTTATTTTGGTGGTGGATCTGCGGCGTCAATCAAGCGTACAAGGACACGTACGCGCGCTATGATGACAGCTATTTCAGATAAAATTAGAAGTGTGGATCAGGTTTTTGTAGTTGGTCACAAAAATCTGGATATGGATGCTTTGGGTTCTGCTGTAGGTATGCAGTTATTTGCCAGCAATGTGACTCAAAATAGCTATGCTCTTTACGATGAAGAACAAATGTCGCCGGATATTGAACGAGCTGTTTCATTCTTAGAAAAAGAAGGAGTTACGAAGTTGTTGTCTGTTAAGGAGGCAATGGGTTTGGTGACCAATCGTTCTTTGTTGATTCTTGTAGACCATTCAAAGACAGCCTTAACTTTATCAAAAGATTTTTATGATTTATTTACCCAAACCATCGTCATCGATCACCACAGACGGGATCAGGATTTCCCAGACAATGCAGTTATCACTTATATCGAAAGTGGTGCAAGCAGTGCCAGTGAGTTGGTAACGGAATTGATTCAGTTCCAGAATTCTAAGAAAAATCGTTTGAGTCGTATGCAGGCCAGTGTTTTGATGGCTGGTATGATGTTGGATACTAAAAATTTCACCTCACGAGTGACTAGTCGGACATTTGATGTTGCTAGCTATCTCAGAACGAGAGGAAGTGATAGTATTGCTATCCAAGAAATCGCTGCAACAGATTTTGAAGAATATCGTGAGGTCAATGAACTGATTTTACAGGGGCGTAAATTAGGTTCAGATGTATTGATAGCAGAGGCTACGGACTCGAAATGCTATGATACGGTTGTTATTAGTAAGGCAGCAGATGCCATGTTGGCTATGTCAGGTATTGAAGCGAGTTTTGTTCTTGCGAAGAATACACAAGGATTTATCTCTATCTCAGCTCGCAGTCGTAGTAAGCTGAATGTACAACGGATTATGGAAGAGCTGGGAGGTGGAGGCCACTTTAATTTGGCAGCAGCTCAAATTAAGGATTCAACCTTGTCAGAAGCAGGTGAAAAACTGACAGAAATTGTATTAAATGAAATAAAGGAAAAGGAGAAAGAAGAATGAAAGTAATCTTTTTAGCAGATGTCAAAGGAAAAGGTAAAAAAGGCGAAATTAAGGAAGTACCAACAGGGTATGCACAAAACTTTCTTATCAAAAAGAACCTAGCCAAAGAAGCGACTGCTCAAGCGGTAGGTGAGCTTCGTGGTAAACAAAAATCTGAAGAAAAAGCTCACGCTGAGATGATTGCAGAAGCAAAAGCAATTAAAGCCCAACTTGAAGCAGAAGAAACTATTGTAGAATTTGTTGAAAAAGTTGGTCCAGATGGCCGTACTTTTGGTTCAATTACCAATAAGAAGATTGCAGAAGAATTGCAAAAGCAATTTGGAATTAAGATTGATAAACGTCATATCCAAGTACAAGCTCCGATTCGAGCAGTTGGTTTGATCGATGTGCCAGTGAAAATCTATCAAGATATTACAAGTGTAATCAATCTTCGTGTGAAGGAAGGATAAGTTTACACCTTCTTGACAAGATTGTAAAAGGAAGGGAAGTCTGATGGCAGAAGTAGAAGAGTTACGAGTACAACCTCAAGATATCTTAGCTGAGCAATCCGTTTTAGGGGCTATCTTTATTGACGAGAGTAAGCTTGTTTTTGTGCGAGAATACATTGAGTCTCGGGACTTTTTTAAGTATGCCCATCGTTTGATTTTTCAAGCCATGGTTGATTTATCCGATCGTGGCGATGCCATAGATGCAACAACGGTTCGTACTATTCTTGATAATCAAGGTGATTTGCAGAATATTGGTGGCCTGTCTTACTTGGTTGAGATTGTCAATTCTGTGCCAACTTCTGCTAATGCGGAGTATTATGCTAAGATTGTTGCAGAAAAAGCAATGCTACGTCGTTTAATCGCTAAGTTGACAGAGTCTGTCAATCAAGCTTACGAGGCTTCGCAACCAGCTGATGAAATTATTGCTCAGGCAGAAAAAGGCTTGATTGATGTCAGTGAAAATGCAAATCGAAGTGGATTTAAGAATATTCGAGATGTGTTGAATGTCAACTTTGGGAATCTGGAAGCTCGCTCGCAACAAACGACCGATATTACAGGTATTGCGACGGGCTACCGTGATCTGGATCATATGACGACTGGTTTGCATGAGGAGGAGTTGATTATCCTAGCAGCCCGTCCGGCGGTTGGTAAGACAGCCTTTGCCTTGAATATTGCTCAGAACATTGGGACTAAGTTGGACAAAACGGTTGCTATCTTTTCGCTTGAAATGGGTGCGGAAAGTCTAGTGGATCGTATGTTGGCAGCAGAAGGTTTGGTGGAATCGCATTCTATCCGTACGGGTCAATTGACCGATGAGGAGTGGCAAAAATATACCATTGCTCAAGGGAATCTAGCTAATGCAAGTATCTATATCGATGATACGCCAGGGATTCGGATTACAGAGATTCGTTCTCGTTCTCGTAAACTGGCTCAAGAAACTGGAAATCTTGGTTTGATTTTAATAGACTATTTGCAGCTTATCACGGGAACTGGTCGGGAAAATCGTCAACAAGAGGTTTCAGAAATTTCACGTCAGTTGAAAATCCTAGCCAAGGAACTGAAGGTTCCAGTAATTGCTCTGAGTCAGTTGTCTCGTGGTGTAGAACAACGTCAGGATAAGAGACCGGTCTTGTCTGATATTCGTGAATCTGGGTCTATTGAGCAGGATGCTGATATCGTAGCCTTTCTTTATCGCGACGACTACTATGAGCGTGGTGGTGAAGAAGAGGAAGGCATACCAAATAATAAGGTAGAAGTTATTATTGAGAAAAACCGTAGTGGAGCTCGTGGAACAGTGGAATTAATTTTTCAAAAAGAATACAATAAATTTTCAAGTATTTCAAAAAGGGAGGAAATAAGATGACAGATGCATTTACAGATGTAGCTAAGATGAAAAAAATCAAAGAAGAAATCAAGGCACATGAGGGTCATGTAATTGAAATGACTTTGGAAAATGGACGTAAGCGCCAAAAAAATAGATTGGGTAAGCTAATTGAGGTTTATCCATCCCTATTTATCGTTGAATTTGGAAATGTTGAAGGAGATAAACAAGCTAATGTTTACGTTGAATCCTTTACTTACTCAGATATCCTTACAGAAAAGAATTTGATTCATTATCTTGACTAAAGTGAGAAATTTTCTCACTTTTTCTTTTTTTCTCCGAATAGTTTAAGTGAAGGTAATCTTCGATTTATATTATTTTTCAAGGAGGAAGAATGAAAATTTCACCATTTAAAGTAGCAGAGACAAGATTTTCTTTCAGAAAATCAGCTAAAAAGGTTGTTCCCTTTTTAGTAGTAGGATTGATGTTAGCAGCGGGTGATAGTGTATATGCCTATTCCGGAGGAAATGGATCGATTGCGCGTGGGGATGATTATCCTACTTACTATAAAAATGGGAGTCAGGAAATTGATAAGTGGCGCATGTACTCTCGTCAGTGTACTTCATTTGCAGCCTTTCGCTTGAGTAGTGTCAATGGTTTTGAGATTCCAGGAGCTTATGGAAATGCGAATGAATGGGGGTATCGTGCTCGTCGTGAAGGCTATCGTGTAGATAGTGTACCAACGATTGGATCTATTGCTTGGTCTACTGCAGGAGGATATGGTCATGTTGCCTGGGTTTCAAATGTAATGGGGGATAATATAGAAATTGAGGAATACAACTATGGTTATACAGGATCCTATAATAAACGAATTATAAAAGCAAATACGATGACAGGATTTATTCATTTTAAAGATTTGGAGGGAGGTAATGTAGTAAGTAGTAGCAAAGTATTCAATAGTCAACCTTCTTCGACAGGAGGAACTCATTATTTTAAGAATAAGGCAGCTATAAAAAATCAACCTTTAGTTAGTGCAACTTCAATTGCATATTATTCTCCAGGTGAGAGTGTTCATTATGATCAGGTACTTGAAAAAGATGGGTATAAGTGGTTGAGTTATATATCTTATAGTGGAAGTCGTCGCTATATTCAGTTAGAGGAGGTTGTGTCATCGCAGAATCAAACAGAAGGTAGTTCCAATGATGTTCTGACTGTTGGTTGGAAGAAAATAAATGGTAATTGGTATCATTTTAAATCAAATGGTTCTAAATCAACGGGATGGCTGAAAGATGGTTCTAGCTGGTATTATTTGAAAACATCTGGTGAAATGCAGACAGGTTGGTTAAAGGAAAATGGGGTTTGGTATTATCTGGATGGTTCAGGGGCAATGAAAACAGGCTGGTATCAAGTGTCTGGTAAGTGGTATTATTCTTACTCTTCAGGTGCCTTAGCTGTCAATACGACGGTGGATGGCTACAGAGTAAACAGTGATGGAGAACGAGTATAGAAAATGGGAGTAGGAAATTTTCCTGCTCTTTTCTGTAAGCAGTTTCCTTGACATTTTTTTTATTTTGCGCTATCATATGTCCATATAATATATGGGAGTCTGTGTACAGTCTGAGAGGAAGCGTTAAGCTTCGACCGCACCTGATCTGGGTAATGCCAGCGTAGGGAACGATACTTAGTCTATTCTTGACCTTTTCCATATATGGTAAAGGTTTTTCTTTTTATCAAAGGAAAACGAGAAGAGGAGGTTTTTATGAAAGCAAGCATTGCCTTGCAAGTTTTACCCCTAGCACAGGGGATTGATCGGATTGCTGTTATTGATCAGGTCATTGCTTATCTACAAGCTCAAGAAGTGACCATGGTGGTGACACCATTTGAAACGGTCTTGGAAGGGGAGTTTGATGAGCTTATGCGCATTCTCAAAGAAGCGCTGGAGGTGGCAGGGCAGGAGGCAGATAATGTCTTTGCCAATGTCAAAATAAATGTAGGAGAGATTTTAAGTATTGATGAGAAACTTGAAAAGTATACTGAGACGACACATTAGTCTATTGGGCTTTATGGGGGTCTTGTCAATCTGGCAGTTAGCAGGTTTTCTTAAACTTCTCCCCAAGTTTATCCTGCCGACACCTCTTGAAATTCTTCTGTCCTTTGTTCGTGATAGAGAATTTCTCTGGCACCATAGCTGGGCCACCTTGAGAGTGGCTTTACTGGGGTTGGTTTTGGGAGTCTTGATTGCCTGTCTCATGGCTGTACTTATGGACAGTTTGACTTGGCTTAATGACCTGATTTACCCAATGATGGTGGTCGTCCAGACCATTCCGACCATTGCCATAGCTCCTATTCTGGTCTTGTGGCTAGGTTATGGGATTTTGCCCAAGATTGTCTTGATTATCTTGACGACAACCTTTCCCATCATCGTCAGCATTTTGGACGGTTTTAGGCATTGTGACAAGGATATGCTGACCTTGTTTAGTCTGATGCGGGCAAATCCTTGGCAAATTCTGTGGCATTTTAAAATCCCAGTCAGCCTGCCTTACTTTTATGCAGGTCTGAGGGTCAGTGTCTCCTACGCCTTTATCACAACAGTGGTATCTGAGTGGTTGGGAGGCTTTGAAGGACTAGGTGTCTACATGATTCAGTCCAAGAAACTGTTTCAGTATGATACTATGTTTGCTATTATTATTCTGGTATCGATTATCAGTCTTCTCGGTATGAAGCTGGTTGATGTCAGTGAAAAATATGTTATTAAATGGAAACGTTCGTAGAATAAGAATGTTTCTGAAAAAGAAAAGAGGAAATTGAAATGAAGAAAACATGGAAAGTGTTTTTAACTGTTTTAACAGCTCTTGTAGCTGTTGTGCTTGTGGCCTGTGGTCAAGGAACTGCTTCTAAGGATAATAAGGAAGCAGAACTTAAGAAAATCGACTTTATCCTAGACTGGACGCCAAATACCAACCACACAGGGCTTTATGTTGCTAAGGAAAAAGGTTATTTCAAAGAAGCTGGAGTGGATGTTGATTTGAAATTGCCACCAGAAGAAAGTTCTTCTGACTTGGTTATTAACGGTAAGGCACCATTTGCAGTCTATTTCCAAGACTATATGGCTAAGAAATTGGAAAAAGGGGCAGGAATTACTGCCGTTGCAGCTATCGTAGAACACAATACATCAGGAATCATCTCTCGTAAATCTGACAATGTAGCTAGTCCAAAGGACTTGGTTGGTAAGAAATACGGAACTTGGAATGACCCAACTGAACTTGCTATGTTGAAAACCTTGGTAGAGTCACAAGGTGGGGACTTTGATAAAGTCGAAAAAGTACCAAATAACGACTCAAACTCTATCACACCGATTGCTAATGGCGTCTTTGATACTGCTTGGATTTACTACGGTTGGGATGGTATCCTTGCTAAATCTCAAGGTGTAGATGCTAACTTCATGTACTTGAAAGACTACGTTAAAGAATTTGACTACTACTCACCAGTTATCATCGCCAACAACGACTATTTGAAAGATAACAAAGAAGAAGCACGTAAAGTTATCCAAGCTATCAAAAAAGGTTACCAATACGCTATGGAACACCCAGAAGAAGCTGCAGATATCTTGATTAAGAATGCACCTGAGCTAAAAGAAAAACGTGACTTTGTCATCGAATCTCAAAAATACTTGTCAAAAGAATACGCAAGCGACAAGGAAAAATGGGGGCAATTTGATGCAGCTCGCTGGAATGCCTTCTACAAATGGGATAAAGAAAATGGTATCCTTAAAGAAGACTTGACAGACAAAGGCTTCACTAATGAATTTGTGAAATAATGACAGAAATTAGACTAGAACACGTCAGTTATGCCTATGGTCAAGAGAGGATTTTAGAGGATATCAACCTACAGGTGACTTCAGGTGAAGTGGTTTCTATTCTAGGTCCAAGTGGTGTTGGAAAGACCACCCTCTTTAATCTAATCGCTGGGATTTTAGAAGTTCAGTCAGGGAGAATTGTCCTTGATGGTGAAGAAAACCCCAAGGGGCGCGTGAGTTATATGTTGCAAAAGGATCTCCTCTTGGAACACAAGACGGTGCTTGGTAATATCATTCTGCCCCTCTTGATTCAAAAGGTGGATAAGGCGGAAGCCATTGCTCGGGCGGATGAAATTCTTGCGGCCTTCCAGTTGACAGCTGTAAGAGATAAATACCCTCATGAACTCAGTGGTGGGATGCGCCAGCGTGTGGCCTTGCTTCGTACCTATCTTTTCGGTCACAAGCTCTTTCTCTTAGATGAAGCCTTTAGCGCCTTGGATGAAATGACCAAGATGGAACTTCATGCTTGGTATCTGGAGATTCATAAGCAGTTGCAATTGACGACCCTGATCATCACGCATAGTATCGAGGAGGCCCTCAATCTCAGCGACCGCATCTATATCTTGAAAAATCGCCCTGGGCAGATTGTTTTAGAAATTAAACTAGATTGGTCTGAAGATGAGGACAAGGAAGTTCAAAAGATTGCCTACAAACGTCAAATTTTGGCAGAATTAGGCTTAGATAAGTAGAAAATAGGGAGTTGGTGAAGATTATCCTTTACCAGCGCCCTTTTTCTTTTAAAAATGAGAAAATTTCGGTATAATAGTCAATTATACCGAAATCATTCTATAATCGTTGATACATAAGGGTTTTATGTGTCGCTTTTTTAATTTTGTGGACTTTTTTAAGAACTTTTTATTTTTTCGAGGGCAGTTTCAAAGAATGAGACTGCTCTTTTTTGGTTCTCTTTTGATAAATGGCTGTAAGTGTCCATAGTTACAGATATTTTTGCATGGCCAAGCCGTGTCTGTATTTCCTTGTATGGCAGGCCAGCATTAAGCAAGATACTAGCGTGAGTGTGTCGGAAAGCATGAAAGCCTAAATCAGTACAGTTAGCGTTTTTTAAGTGCTTATGTAGGCGATAATCAACCTTTCGAGTATTGACATAGTTGTCAAAGCTATCAGAGAATACTTTCTCATAGGTTAAGCCAATGTTTCTACCGTTTTCTGCTTGTCTTGCTCGGTAGAGACGAAGCATGAGTACTGTTTTATGATCGATATCTAGAACTCTATAACTTGATTTTGTCTTAGGACTGTTTACCTGGTTTAAAATGTTGAGTGTTTTGTTAATATCAATCGTTCCGTTCTGCAGATCAATATCAGACCATTCCAGGGCCAGACATTCACGGATGCGCAGTCCAGTAGCTAGGAGCGTTTTATAAAGCACAGTATCATAG
The DNA here is from genome assembly GCF_000257865.1 of Streptococcus mitis SK575. GTDB lineage: Bacteria > Bacillota > Bacilli > Lactobacillales > Streptococcaceae > Streptococcus > Streptococcus mitis_CQ. Next base: position 56,912 of record NZ_AICU01000054.1, read on the forward strand.
AAATTGATAAAGGTATTTTCTAGGTTATCGAGATAGGAGAGGAAGTTTTTAAGTTCCTGATCTTGAAAGTATTTAATTTCTTGTTTATCTCTTGCTATCTTTCTAGGAATGACAACATCACGAGCAGGGTTATTGTCTAATGCCTGGATAGAAACTCCGTACTGTAGAATACGTTTATTTAAGGCATGAAGGTTATTGTATTCTTTATACCCCGTTCCGTCCTGATTGTACTCATCAGCCCATTTATTTACCTGAGTTTGGATAATAACAGGAGTAAGTTTATCTAGTTTGTAAGTACCAAATGAGGGCAGGAGGTAATTATTTAAGCAACCTTTTATCTTTATCTGAGTATTAGTCTTTATGGTATGCTGGTAGGTTTGCCAGAATAAGTCCACAAGTTCGCTATAGGTTGTTATATGTGAGCGTTGTTTCCGTGTCGAGCCGTTTTTCTCAAATTCTACCTTAGCCTGGGTGGCCTTGTTTTTGAGTTCTTTCTTTGTTCGTGCTGATATGGTAGTCTTGACCTTCTTACCAGTTACAGAATCGATACCAAGATAGATACTGGAGCGGTAGACTGCTGATCCGTCTTTTTTCGTGTGTTGTATAATTTTCATGGTTTTAACTCCTTTTCCATCAGCAGGCAAGCAATTAGAAAAGGTTTTAGTTTATACCATGCGAGGAGCTACGAGAATTTTTAACTTAACTTGTCATTTGTAAATATATAGTGTTAACTATTTTGCACTATAATCAAAGAATTCTTCAACTATTGCATGTTTTAATGGGCGCTTTGCAACTTTAATTAATATTTTACTTTTTTCTAAATCTTTTATAGTTTGTTTTAGACTTCTCTGAGAATATTCAGTATGTTGTAAAAGATTCAAAAGTTCATTGTCGTTAATGCTTGCTTCAAAATCTGACACAAATAATTGAGACTGGATAAGTAAAAATAATATAGTTGCTTCGATATCAGTGAAACTACTATCTTGCAATTTTTGATGATAATAGTATAGCATTTCTTGTTTTTCTGCCAGTGTATTTATTATTTCATATTGCCCCTTAATAATAAAACGTAAGATTGTATGTACAAATTGAGTACCATCTGCTTTGTTTAGGATGTTTCCGGTATCTGAGAATGCTTTATAGTATTTGTTTTTATCTTCATTTATTTTTTTACTAATAATGAGACCAGAAAATTTATCTAATTTCCTTGAAAGATACTTAGATAGAATATAACGTCCAGTTCTTCCATTGCCATCATAAAACGGATGAATGTTTTCAAAAAAATAATGTGCTAGACTAGCTTTTATAAGGAAAGGAACATTTTCTGTATTGATGAAATGAAGCCAGCTAAGTAGCATTTCTTTAATTGTCTCTTCTTTACCTGGCGCAATATGCTCTATCTTTCCATTTTGATTATTAACAATAGAAACATAGCTTCTCCTAAACAGTTCACCATCAAGTTCATCATCATCTTCAATTTCTCCGTTAGTTAAAGCATTATATATTTCTCTAATATGAGTTAGTTCTGTTATATTTAGATAATCTTCTGAAAGTATATCTAGGTACATTCGGACAGTAGATTTGTGTTTCAGCTTTTCTTTTTTATCTTTATTAAGAGCTTCAATTGCAGCTGCTACATCTTTTCTTGTAGTTCCAATACCTTCAATTTCATTTGTGGAAATAATGGCATTGAATAGTTGTTCATTATAAAATTGTTGGTGAGCAACGTCTGGTAGATCATTAGCTAAATCTGTAATAGTAGAAGATAATTCAATGATTTTTTGGGAAAGAAGTTGGATTTCCATAATTGGTACCACAAATAGTGGATATTCATTTGTTGCGAACTCCTCTTTCTTCATCAGATATGGAAACATTGCAGTTTTTGTGGTGCCGTATCCATTTATTCTTTGTAAGTATTCTTGTTCATAAATACTACGTTCACTGTAATAAATTTTTTTTAGACTTTTATACTCCATACTCTAAATTTAATTAATGACAAAAATGTAAGTTTGTCATTAATAGCTCCTTTTAATTTTTTAATTATTGTCAAAAACGCTATTTTGTCAATAATAGTTCCTTTTAATTTTTTAATTATTGTCAAAAACGCTATTTTGTCAATAATTATTTTCTTTTTTGCGATTTAGTCTGTAAAATCAGCTTCTATTCTTCAAATTCTCTCTATTTTCGTACATAATACCTGAAAATCAGACTATTATTGGCGGAGATAGTTTTTATATAATCTTCTCAAAAACCATTGTGGCTTGGATACGGTCGCCACCGCCTAGTCCTTTGCTTCCACCATTGGCGGTTGTGATTGTATGTAGGCGATAACCTTTTGAAGCTTGTTTATTGATAACCTCTTCTAATTCTGTAAGGTTTCCTGATCCAGTGCCGAAAAACTTTTCTTTCAATGTTACCTGAAGGACAACGTAGTGTAGTCCATTTACTCCAGAAGCAGTAGAAAAGCTTCCTTCTTGTTTTACAGTGTCAAAAAATCCCATGGGGGTTACTCCTTTTATTATGTTAGTAATTGATAAAAATTAGTCAATAATTTTTTTGTATTGTTTGAATTGTTCTTCTATAGTGTCATCCTTGTATAGTGAATTAGTTACTTTAAGTATGTTTTCAGTTGGGATATAGTTTGATTTTACAGAGTACATAGATTTCAGTTTTTCTGTGTCCGTTTCTGTATATCTGTAATTAGAATTAAGTTCAGATAGATCTTGCAATTGATAAAAAATCATTTCTATTTGCTTATCAGATAAAACAATATCACTTAGAGAAATATAGTCTAAAAATCTAACAAATGCCTCTTTGTTCATCCTTTCCATAACATTATTATGGAAATCAATCTCATATTCTGTAACATCATCATTATTGAACCCCAATAGATACCCAACACTTACCCCGAAAATATCCGCTAATTGCTGGGCTTTTTCTGATTTTATTTGGTGTTCGCCTTTTTCCCAGTTTAAAATTGTCAGTTTTGATACTCCGATTTGTTTAGCAAGTTCCTGTTGTGTCAGTTTTCTCTCTTGCCTTAATTCTTTCAATCTACTCATTTTTACACTACCTTTCCTCTTTATTCTACCACTATTTTGAAGATAAGTATAGAAAATTTATAATTTAATTTAATTTTTTCTCTTGACAAGTAAAGAAAGTTATACTAAAATGTAATCGTAGCAAGAAAAAGTATAGAAAACTATACCTTGTAATTCAACCAGATAAAACTCCATCTATCTACTACTTTTCACGTCTGGTTCGAAAATTTTAAAAAAGGAGGTGTTTAAATGCTTATAACTGAGAGTATGGCAGAACAGGTAAGAGTCAAGCGTGCAGTTAATCGTCTTACGATGAAGGAACTAGCACAAAAACTAGGTACAACTTACTCTACCTTACGTCAGGTAGAACAGGGCGATTATGATGCCCCGAGACGAATATATCAATCAGTTAGTGAGTGGCTTGCTGAAGATTACTAGAAAGGGGCATAAGACAGAGTCTAGAAATATTTTGCTTGCTACCTATGGCAGTATCAAGGGTTTGTAGGGGTTTATTCTCTCCTAAATTTTCCCTACCTCAATGATTTACTTTGGTACTGTTTTAGGTGGCAAGCACTGACAAAAGAAGAAAGGAGCGAACCAATGGAACTGGTTTATATGGACGGTAAGAAAGAACCGTATACGCTGAGCAGTATCGTTGCAGAGTGTACAGGATTGCAACATCATACAATAACCAAGACGATCCGCAAACATCAAGAAAGGTTTGAACGGTTCGGAAAGGTCGGATTTAAAATCCAAGCTATGGAAAGTGGCCAGAATACCAAGGACTATATTTTGAATGAGCAACAAGCGACCTTGTTAGTTACATTTTTAAAAAATACCGAGCAAGTGGCCAACTTCAAAACAAACCTAGTCAAAGCATTCTTTGAGATGCATGACGAACTTTCTAAACGCTATCTTCAAAGAGAACTGGAAAAACCAAAGCGTAAAAGCTTAACTGAAGCTATTCAAACATGGGAGAAAGCACCTAAGCATGCCTATAGTAGCCTTACAAACCTACTACTAAAGGGAGCGACTGGGAAAAACAAGACCCAACTCATGAAGGAGCGAGAAAGTAAGAACGGTATTGATGGCTTGACAAGTGCAGAACTGACAAACTACCAACGTTTGGAAGATATGGCAATAGCTATGATTAATTTGAATAGGGGATATTCAGAAATTAAGGAATTAATTTTTAAAGTATAGGAGTATAGAAAATGGAAAATGAATTTAAGACAGTTACAAATGCCAAAGGGTTAGAAATTCCTAAGTATCCCAAGGACTTTAAAAAGCTAGTTGAGAAAGACAGACAACTAGCCGAATATCTTTGTATGAACTACGAGAACTTGGACAGTGAAGACCTGGGCGCATTTCTTGAAACGGTTGAGCAGGGATTCAGTTGGATTCTAGATCTTATCGAAAGTAAAGACTTGCTTTATAAACCAAAGTCAGGTAGTAATCATGCAAAAAGAAAATAAAAAAATCACTTGCTCAAATTTTAGACGAGGCGAGCAAGCGACAAGATTAAGGATATAGAAATTTTTTCTATGCTCTGATTATAGCAAAAAATATCTATTCTATCAAATACCTAAAGAAAAACCGAAGAGCAGGCAAGCAATTAGAAAAGGTTTTGAAAATCAAGTGCTGACAGGGTGATTCTAAGACCTTGTTTAGCTGAAAGATGGGTAATTACTCACGAAACACCGCTACAAGCGTTCGCCAACTTGGGGCAATCGCCCAGCGTTTGGAGTGGTGAAATAATCCAATATAGGAAAAAGGGAAAACAGACTATGACAGAAACAACATACGATATTATCACTAAAAGCTTGGATAGAATTAGTATGGAATTACACCAAGCAGACGAAAACAATGATTTTTTGAGAATAGGGCTCTTATCAGGACAATTAAAAGCTATCAAAGAAAACTTACATCGTTTACTTTGGATTGAACTTCCTGAATTGAATGAAAGTCATAAAATCGAAGTCATTTCCAAAAGCACTACTGGAATGTTTTTCCACCCTGGTATTTTTGAAATAGATGCTATGCGACAAGCTTTCTTTAAACGGCAAGCTAAGCACTTTTTTGACAACGAAGCAGAGCAACAGGCGTATATAGAACATGCTGAAAAGGAGTATTTAGAGTCTACTATAACCTTAAAAGAAATTCTTTTTAACTCTAAAAATGGAACTCAAAAAGTAAATAAAGGTTGTCTTATAGAGAAGTTTGAGGAGGCAATGCAATGACTCTAGACCTAGATAACATGACACGATCAGAATTTGATAAGCTAATGACTAAAATCAAGGATAGAAATCCGAACCTCTTTCAGTTCATCATTGACTTTTTAGATGATAAAGTAACTCCAGAAGAGGTGTACGACTTTCTGAAGATGGAGCGAAGCTATCAAGTAAATTATATCAAGAATTACCAAGCGAGGGCATAGCATGAATGAACTAGATTTAAGCAATACACAGGCGCTTATTTTTACCGTGATATTGATTGGCTTTCTCATGTATTTAAACCACCGAGACCACAAAAAAAGCGCCCAAATCGAGCGAGAAAGTACACAGACGATAGAGACAACTATCGAGGGTTTAAGCCCTGATTATGGGCGATATATTCAGCTTGCAGGGCTTAAGCCATGGGGGTACTAAGATGTTTGAAAAAATGATTGAAGATTTAAAGTCTAAGATTTTGGAAGCAGTGGAACGGTATTTAAAAAGCCATGAGAAAGCACCTCAAAAAAGATTAGATTTGATCAGCAAAGTGGAACTAAAGGAAGAACTAGGCATAGGAGATAAAACCTTGACAAAATGGGAAGGTGCAGGACTACCGCAGTATATACCGCCTATTGAAGATACTAGAAAAGCGTATTATAAAATCTCAGACGTTTTAAAGTTTTTGGGGGTAGATGATGGCAAAGACTAAAATATATTTTTGGTTAAAAGTTGATAAGAAGTTTTTTGATAACCTTTTTATTAAGCGACTTAAAAATATGCCTGGTGGCTACACTATGACAGTGATTTATATCCGTCTTATGTTGGAAAGTTTAGAAGATGATTGTATTTTGTACTATGAAGGATATTTTGATAGTTTGGTACAGGAACTAGCTTTGAAACTGGATGTTTCTGAAGATGATATCAATATGACGGTTGCATATTTTACAAAATGTGGACTGATTCAGATCGATGATGATGGCCATGCTACATTATCGCAAGCAAAAGCCATGGTTGAGAGTGAAACAAACTGGGCAAAATACAAGCGAGACCAAAGAAAAAATAGTCAAGATATACCAAAATTGGAGAATGTCCAAAGTAAAGTGACTTTTTCCAACTCATGTCCAACAGAGATAGAGAAAGAGAATAGAGTTAATAGTAAGAGTAATAATTTATATTTAGATAATATATTGTCGGGAAATCCCGACTTCACTTTTCCTACTTGGCTTGAAGAAACAGCTATAAAAGATTTAGAGAAAACAAAACATAAAGAACTTTGGATTCCTATTGCTTATCTGAATCAAGTAGCTAATAAGAGGTATAAGTTTGTTGATAAGACAAAAAGGCTTTTACTAGCACGATTCAAAGAAGACTATACACTTGAAGATTTTAAACAGGTGATAGATATTAAAACGGCAGAATGGAAGGATAGTCCTGAATTTTCTAAGTATTTGAGACCAGAAACACTTTTTGGATCTAAGTTTGACGGTTATTTGAATCAAAAGCCTAAAACCATAAAAGGGAAGTCAGAAGATAACTTCCCAGACCTACCATTTTAGGAGTTGCAAAGATGAAGGAACAATTTAAAGAATTTAATAACAGAAAAATATCGGATAAAGTTTGCGATATTCACCAGGTAAATTACTGGGAAATTTCTGTACCAGTGTTAGGGAGTTCAGAAAGAAAAGTACAAGCATTTTGCCCGGAGTGCGTGAAGGGAGAGATTAAACAGAAAGAGAAAGACCTATTGCAGCAGTTCGAGGACAGACAAGCTTACTTTAAAACTTATGATGTCTTAATGCGTGATAGTACGATTCCTAACGAGTTGAAAGGAGCGACATTTGATAATTTCTTTGTTAAGACGACAGAGGAGCGTCAGATGTTAGAGTTTGTAAAGGGGCAAGCCCAGAAGTACCTTGCAGGTATGACAGGAAATACTTTAATCAGCGGTAGCACAGGAATAGGAAAAAGTCATTTATCTCTTGCCTTGGCTAAAGAAATCAATGAGAGCTTCAGAGAGAAGAACGAGCCTAAGAGTGTCTTATTTGTCAGCTTAACCGAGATTATCAAGCAGATAAAAGAAGGCTGGGCTTATGGCAGAAATGCAAACTTAACAGAGTATGAGGCGGTTAAAAAGCTTGTTGATGTTGATTTTCTAATCATTGATGACCTGGGGGCAAAAAATGGGACGGTAACCCCTAAGAGCGATTGGGAACAGGATTTCTTGTTTGATATTATCAATAATCGAGAAACTACAATTTTTAATACAAACTTAGACAGTAGCGAACTGCGGACGGTATACAATGCTAGAAATTCAAGTAGAATTTTGAAAGGTTTAGAAGGGAACACTTTCAAGGCTTTTACAATCAAAGATAAGAGATACACTATAAACACAGTGAGGGGAGAATATCAATGAATGATGATAAAATGCGATTTGCAACAGAAAAAGGCTTTGTTGTCTATGAAAAATGTGGTATAATAGAGATAGAAAAAGTTCCAAGTTTTGGAGAAGTTACTTTATTCTATTCAGATGGGAAGTTTACCCATCTAGTCAAAAAAGAAACTAAAAAATAAGTCTATTGAGAACAACTCAGGGACATACCGTAAGCATTTAATGCTAGTGGTATGTCCCTTTTTGTTTGCATAGAAAGGGGGTGAGGGCGATGTCAGGAGATACTTCTTTAGGGTATGTAGTAGCCAATAAGTTTTCTATGGATCCAGATAAAAGACAGAAAATCTTTTCTCAGTGTAAAAAAGAAGATGATAGCTTAGAACAACGGAAACAAGAAATACTAGAAAAATATGCTAACAAACAAGACAAATCAAAATCTAGAAAAAATGATTCTAAAGGCTCGGAGAGTTCTAAAAGAAAAGCTAAAAGCAAAGAATTTTAGAAAAAATTATAAACAAAAATCAGATATTAAAAGATGAAGGAGCAAAAAAATGACAAATAACTTAGCTAAACAAAAAGAAAATCTAGAAGCTTATATCCGAAGTACGGGTTATAACACTAGAGGGATGAACGTAGAAAATAATCATGTACTCATTGAAAAACCAATCCTTGATAGTTACGAAGATGAACATCAACGTAAAGAATTGGTTGATCTAGTAAATGTTATTGAGACTCGTACCCGTGGTGGGAAGTATGAAGTAACTGACTTTGAATCTGATTCATTACAAGAAGTTAGCGAAAATTCGGTTGAGAGAACAGAAGCAGATAAAAAGAAAACTATCAGCGTTGATTACTTAGTTAAATTATTCAGTGGAAAACTTGATTTTTCACAGGAACAATTAGATGATGGCCAATATAATTTAACGGATTTTCTTGGTAAGAAGATTATTAAATTAAAACGTAGAACACGAAATAGAGAGATTGGGAAAATTCTCCAAACTGCGAAAGTGCAGACTGCTACAAGTATGGACGACTTGAAATCTATTGTTTCTTTAATCAATCCAGAGCGCAATGTATCTATGGTTGTTAGTCAATCACTATTTAGTGTCTTAGAAAAAATGAAAGACACTTCAGGAAATTATCTTCTTAAAGTTGATAAAGAGACAGGGACAAGTGAAACATTCTTTGTAGATAACTTTTTAATTGTAGATGATACAACATTAGGGAATAAAGGTGACAAAAAAGGCTTTATCGGAGATCTAGAAAACTTTGTTACTTTGTTTGATCGCAAGAAAGATACACTTAGCTGGATGAATGCGAATGACTATTTTGGGAAACGGTTGATTTTACATACCCGATTTGATGTAAAAAAAGTTGAAGAAGATTGTGGTTACTTTATTCAATGGAACTAGGAGAAAGAAATGGATATTAATCAAGTATTTGATACACTGGATGATTTAGATAATAAAAAAAGTAAGATTAATTCAGCGCGAGAACAGTTAAGCGAAAAAAGGAAAAGCCTGTTAGGCAATCAAGCAGTTTCATTTGAGAACATAGATTCTTTTTTGTCAAATAACTTAGAATCTTTAGAGCAGCTGGAAAAGATGGAAAAAGCTATTAATGGCCTTCAGGAAAAATTTGATAGTGATTTTTCAGAAGCTAATGCAGTCATCTTTGAATACATTTTTAAAGAGACTAAGCAACGAATGGAAACTAAGAAGATCTATAAACAATACCGAAAGAAACTTAGACGAATTCTGGACGCATATGATGAAATTCAAGAACTGAAGAAGGATGTAGAAGAAATCCATACAGGTGTAGTCAGAGAAATAAGTCAGAGATATTCTCTATCGCCGTATCGAACAGAAGTAAGTCCGCTTACTGTCCTACCATTCTTAAACCCTGATTCTAGCGGATGGATGAATTTTTCTAAGGAATATCGGGACATTAAAGTGTATTTAGAAAAATAGGGAACAAATTAAGTAAGGCTAGTGATATATGGCTCAAACAAAAGAAATATCGCTAGTCCTACTTTTATGCTTTACTAAGTTTCACATAACAAAGTAAGCATAAACTGAAAAGAAGTAATAGCTTGAAAGCAAGGTATATCAGGGGTTTACAGAATGGAGTGAGTTTCACAGAATGTAAGATATGAGAAACTGAGGGGATAAATTAAAGAAATTTCCCTTGAACTTGTCATATTGAAGAGTTGTCAAACTTAAAACAGTAATAGCTTCTAACTTGAGTATTGGTAGGCTTTCAGCGTTTTTTGTCAGTTTGACAGAATTTACAATTTGACAAATCGCAAGATAAAAAAATTTTAAAATTTAAGTGGAGGTACTTGCCTATGTACGAGTTGAGTAACAGAGACCTGGACGGGATAGATATTGAGTTAGGACGATATAGAACGCTTGCTAGTAAAATTTATTTGAGAAGACAGGAACTAATACATAATAAGAAACATAGCGCTGAAGATTATACTGGTGGGAAAGGCAAGACAGTATATAGTCCTACTGAAGCAACCATCATTAGAATTGAAGAAGACCAAACACTAAGATATTTAGAAGGCTTCAAACTAGTTGTAGATACCTTGATGGAAAACTTAATTGAAAGTGATCTAGTCATTTTTAAAATGAGATATTTAGAAGCTGGTGCGACTTGGGAAGACGTGGCAGAGAAACTAAATAAAACTACTCGTTATATAAATAGCCGTAGAAAGGTAATCGCTAAAAGATTTGTTGAGTTGAAAGGATATTGACTCCCCCCACCTTTTAAAAAATCTTTCTGGTCAGTAGGGTACCGGTGAAGGGAACTTTTTCCAAGTCGGAGATGTTCAGAGAAAAAGGGGGTAAAAACTTATTGTTTTTAGAAAAAAGTATTAGTTTTTCTAAAATAGAATTGAGATGAAACTATTTTTCTGAAATAAGACCTAATTTTCAATTGATAAATGAATTGATTATGTCATTTATTTTTAAGATTTCTTCCAATAATAGTTTTTGATACTCTTTAAAATTTTTTGAGGAATGAAATTCAATCAGTTCTTCAAAGAATTTCGGGGGATTGGTAAATATTTGTAATGGGACATTTGAAATTTTATAATGAAATATATTATTTCTAAAATCTTGTCGGAAGTTAAAAATTTTTTCTTTGCGATCAAGGATATCAACAACTTCCTCCCGTTGGAAATCAGGCAATAAAGAGCTTTCCTTATTGAGAATCAAGCGTAAGGCTGTAATACTAACTAAATAGCATTGGCTTAGCGAGCGTGTAAAAAAGTAATTTTTTGATTTTAAGACACTTGGCATAATATGTACTACAAAATTATTCTGGCATAATATGTTAAATAAGAATAACTGAGTGCCCGTAGGCAGAACTCCTGTTAAAAAATTCCTTCTTTTAGATTCAAATAAGAAAAAATCACGTTGTTCAAAGTTTTCAATTTTAATATCCTGGATTGTAGGCTTCTTAATAGTTTTTTGATTTACTGAATTAATTAAAGTTCCTAAAGCTTTGCTAAATTCAAAAAATAAATCAGTAGCTCTTTTATCAAAATAGGAAATATCCTTTTTATCAGTTTTCGATAAAATACTTTCTAGGTAAATATGATATTGATTAGTGTTAGCGTATGGAATTTCGTTGAAGTAATATACCCCTAAATCATGTTGTCCAAAAATATTGATTACGAGTTTTTGAAATAAATTGTAATTTTCTACCATTTGTGAATAAAAGCGTCTCTCTATTTCAAGTATCAGTTTGTTAGCCTTGCTAAATTTTTTATCAGAGTATTGCTTATAACTCACTCGGACACTAGATATTATTTTTTGAAATTCCTGTTCTCCAATATTTGGAAAATCACTATGAACATCTCTGGGTAAAAACTTTAGTATTCCATCACAGAGAGATGATACAAAAGGAAGGATACCTATTGATAGTTCTGGATAAACTGTCTTATCCAAACTTACAATATTTTCAAGCAGTTGCCTTACTTCAGCAACTTCATCAAGTAGGATTGAAAAAGAAATCATTTCTATCTTATCCATGTTAATCCTTTCAGAAAGTTATTGTTTATATTATAGTTATTGTAACATTATTATTGATAATTGATTAGATGAATAAAAAAGCACCTTCAAAGGTGCTAGTTCTTGCCTGCTGAACTCGTCAATATTACGCCCTTTTTAGGGCTCTTTTTTGTGGACTTTTTTAGGAACTTTCAAGAAAAACTAAGGCGAATTAATGCCAAAGTGTTTTTTAAAAAAGTCAGTATTTCCAATGGTTGAGCCTTAAAAATTTGACTTATAGAGTGTTAAATGATAGTATAGTCAAAGATAGTCAAGGTTTAAAGAGAGAGGTGGGTTTGTAATGAGATTTAAAAATACATCGGATCATATTGAGGCCTACATCAAGGCGATTTTAGATCAATCTGGTATCGTGGAGTTGCAACGAAGTCAGTTGGCAGATACTTTTCAGGTTGTTCCTAGTCAGATTAACTATGTGATCAAGACACGCTTTACGGAAAGTAGAGGCTACTTGGTTGAAAGTAAGCGTGGTGGCGGAGGCTATATTCGTATAGGACGGATTGAGTTTTCTAGTCATCATGAAATGCTCCGAGAGCTGCTTTACTCGATTGGCGAGCGGGTCAGTCAAGAAATTTATGAGGATATTCTACAGCTTTTGGTTGAGCAGGAATTGATGACCAAGCAGGAGATGAATTTGCTGGTATCAGTAGCTTTGGATCGCGTCCTAGGAGAAGAAGCTCCAGTCCTTCGTGCTAATATGCTACGACAGGTCATACAAGAGGTAGATAGAAAAGGGAAGTAAGATGAACTATTCAAAAGCATTGAATGAATGTATCGAAAGTGCCTACATGGTTGCTGGCCATTTTGGAGCTCGTTATCTAGAGTCTTGGCACTTGTTGATTGCTATGTCCAATCACAGTTATAGTGTGGCAGGGGCAACTTTAAATGATTATCCATATGAGATGGACCGTTTAGAAGAAGTCGCTTTGGAACTGACTGAAACGGACTATAGCCAGGATGAAACCTTTACGGAATTGCCGTTCTCCCATCGTTTGCAGGTTCTTTTTGACGAAGCAGAGTATGTAGCGTCAGTGGTCCATGCTAAGGTGCTAGGGACGGAGCACGTCCTCTATGCGATTTTGCATGATGGAAATGCCTTGGCGACTCGTATCTTGGAGAGGGCTGGTTTTTCTTATGAAGACAAGAAAGATCAGGTCAAGATTGCTGCTCTACGTCGAAATTTAGAAGAACGAGCAGGCTGGACTCGTGAAGATCTCAAGGCTTTACGCCAACGCCATCGTACAGTAGCTGACAAGCAAAATTCTATGGCCAATATGATGGGCATGCCCCAGACTCCAAGCGGTGGTCTCGAGGACTATACGCATGATTTAACAGAGCAAGCGCGTTCTGGCAAGTTAGAACCAGTCATCGGTCGAGATAAGGAAATCTCGCGTATGATTCAAATCTTGAGCCGTAAGACCAAGAACAATCCTGTCTTGGTTGGGGATGCAGGTGTCGGAAAAACTGCTCTGGCGCTTGGTCTTGCCCAGCGTATTGCTAGTGGTGATGTACCTGCGGAAATGGCTAAGATGCGCGTGTTAGAGCTTGATTTGATGAATGTCGTTGCAGGGACACGCTTCCGTGGTGACTTTGAAGAGCGCATGAACAATATCATCAAGGATATTGAAGAAGATGGTCAAGTAATTCTATTTATCGACGAACTCCACACCATCATGGGTTCTGGGAGCGGGATTGATTCGACCCTGGATGCGGCTAATATCTTGAAGCCAGCCTTGGCGCGTGGAACCTTGAGAACAGTTGGTGCGACCACTCAGGAAGAATATCAAAAACACATCGAAAAAGATGCGGCCCTTTCTCGTCGTTTCGCCAAAGTGACGATTGAAGAGCCAAGTGTTGCAGACAGCATGACCATTTTACAAGGCTTGAAGGCGACTTATGAGAAACATCACCGTGTGCAAATCACAGATGAAGCGGTCGAAACAGCCGTTAAGATGGCCCATCGTTACTTGACTAGCCGTCACTTGCCAGACTCTGCTATCGACCTCTTAGATGAAGCAGCAGCAACAGTGCAAAATAAGGCTAAGCATGTAAAAGCAGACGATTCAGGTTTGAGTCCAGCTGACAAGGCCTTGATGGATGGTAAGTGGAAACAGGCAGCTCAGCTAATCGCAAAAGAAGAGGAAGTGCCTGTATATAAAGACTTGGTGACAGAGTCTGATATTTTGACCACCTTGAGTCGCTTGTCAGGCATCCCAGTCCAAAAACTCACCCAAACAGATGCTAAGAAATACCTGAATCTGGAAGCTGAATTGCACAAACGTGTTATCGGGCAAGATCAAGCTGTTTCAAGCATTAGCCGTGCCATTCGCCGCAATCAGTCTGGTATTCGTAGTCACAAGCGTCCGATTGGTTCCTTTATGTTCCTAGGACCCACAGGCGTCGGTAAGACCGAATTGGCCAAGGCTTTGGCAGAAGTTCTTTTTGACGACGAATCAGCCCTTATCCGCTTTGATATGAGTGAGTATATGGAGAAATTCGCAGCCAGTCGTCTCAACGGAGCTCCTCCAGGCTATGTGGGGTATGAAGAAGGTGGGGAGTTGACTGAGAAGGTTCGCAACAAACCATACTCCGTTCTCCTCTTTGACGAGGTAGAGAAGGCCCATCCAGACATCTTTAATGTTCTCTTGCAGGTCTTGGATGACGGTGTCTTGACAGATAGCAAGGGACGCAAGGTTGACTTTTCAAATACCATTATCATCATGACGTCAAACCTTGGTGCGACAGCCCTTCGTGATGATAAAACCGTCGGTTTTGGAGCAAAGGACATTCGTTTTGACCAGGAGAACATGGAAAAACGCATGTTCGAAGAGCTGAAAAAGGCTTATAGACCTGAGTTTATTAACCGTATTGATGAAAAGGTGGTCTTCCATAGCCTGTCTAGCGACCATATGCAGGAAGTGGTGAAGATTATGGTTAAACCTTTAGTGGCAAGTTTGGCTGAAAAAGGCATTGACTTGAAATTACAAGCTTCCGCACTGAAATTGTTGGCAAATCAAGGATATGACCCAGAGATGGGAGCCCGTCCACTTCGCAGAACATTGCAAACAGAAGTGGAAGACAAGTTGGCAGAGCTTCTTCTCAAGGGAGAATTAGAGGCAGGCAGCACACTTAAGATTGGTGTTAAAGCAGGCCAGTTAAAATTTGATATTGCATAAAAACGAGGTCGGGACAAAGTTCCCGACCTCTTTATGTACCATCATGAGATGGTTTTTCTGTTGCGATTTCTTTCAGGTGTGCCTATCTTTTTTAGGATTGCTCAACATGTGAGTAAAGAAGGCTTTGTATCGATACTTGAGATAGTTCTCATGTAAAAATAACAAGGCGATACAGACAATCAAAAAGATTGTAGTCATATAGAAGACATCAAATGAAGTTTTGCCATAGTGAGTTGCGGATTTATAAGAGCCAATCGCTACTAAAAATAACCAAGGAAGATACTTATAATACTTATTTAGCATAAGAATGTACCTCCTATATTCTATTTCAATGTTATTATATTCCTTTGTACTTAAAGTTTTAAGCGATTACACAAAACAAATTCAAATTTTTAACAGGAAAATCTCCTGTTTTTCTATTTTATTACGAATAGAAGAGTAGGAGGAGTAAATGTATCTAAAGTATTTAAGATTTTTAAAATAGTTTAGATAAATTGTTGACATGTTTAAAACGCAATGTTACAATTATATTACAAAAAGATTTCTTTATATTTCTAAAACATTACAAAGGAGTAGAAAAATGAAAAAGAAAACCTATATCAAATTGATGGCAGCAACTGTATTGGCTTCTACCTTGCTATTGGGAGCTTGTGGAAATAAAAAGGAAACAACTCAAGCAAGCAGTTCTGCTAAGACAAGCCAATCATCAAGTTCTAAAGCAGCTTCTGCTAGCAAAGAAAGCAAGACTCAGAAGTCCTCAAGTTCAGTTTCATCTGAAAAGGTCAAGGCGTCTACTGACCAGTCTGCAGCAACTACAACATCATCACCAGCAACACCTGCACCAGAGCAAAGACAAGGTCAAGAAGTGGCTAATCAACAGGCAGCTAGTCAACAAACTCCTGCTCAGGCTCCTTCAACTCAACAGGCTTCTCAAGCCCAGTCTAACCAATCAAGCTATGATCCTACAACTGACCGCAAACTTCAAGACAAGCAAGCAGAGCAAAATAAACGCTACAAGGGTGTTTTAGCCATGGTAGACGGTGATTTCTCAGCAGCAGCTGGCAACTGGAAGGGAGCAAATGGAGAAACCATAACAGTTTCATCAGGTGGTCAATTTACAGTAGAATCTGCTGATGGAAAGAAAGAAAATTACTCTATCAGAGGCTACTCTTATACTCTTGATGGTGGCAAGTATAATGCCAAAATCGGTGGAGGGAGAGTCATCCAGATTACAACAGGAGCAGATGGTAAGGTTTCCAGTGTTGCTTTGAGTCAATAATAACCCTCAGTATTTGAATTTTTACAATCAAAGAAAATCCGTCAGCTCAAATAAGAGTTGACGGATTATTTTATACTTGTACTTGGGTTAAAAATTCTTCTGTAGTAAGAATTTGAGAAAACTCATCTTGTAGAGAAAGGAGATTAATCTCATGGATAGTCTCAGGAGAGATGACTTGACCGTTTTTGTTAGATAGGGTAAAACTGGCAGTAGCATCTGCTAGTAAAGTGACTTCAAAACCAAGATTTGCTGCCATTCGTGTCGTAGTAGATACACAATGGGGCAGGGTCAAACCAACAACGACTATACGACAAATCTGTTTTTTTCGTAAATATGTTTCAAGATTTGTTCCAATAAAGGCGCTATTAACCATTTTTTGAAAGACAGGTTCTGCAGTAACTGGCTCAAATCCACTTTTAAACACCTGATTTTGTTTGTTATGAAATTGCGACTGGGGATTGTTAGATATGTGTTGAACATGTAAGACTGGAAGAGCGTGTTTACGAAAGTATGCCAGTACCCTCAATGCTTGATATTCAGCTTGAGGGTTATTTCGTTCTCCCCAGATAGGGCTATTAAATGCTTTTTGCATATCGATAACCAGTAGAGCAGTATGAACCATTTTAAGCCTTATCCAATTGCAAGAGGGCTTCGATCTCTGCTAGGGTGCTAGCTTGTGAAATGGCTCCACGGAGTTTGGCAGCGCCAGATGTTCCACGGAGGTAGTGTGGAGCGAGGCCACGGAATTCACGAACTGCTACGTTTTCCCCTTTGAGGTTAATCAAACGTTTCAAGTGTTCGTAGGCGATTTTCATCTTGTCTTCAAAGGTCAAATCAGGTAGGATTTCTCCTGTTTCAAAGTAATGGTTGATTTGGTTGAAGAGGTAGGGATTTCCCATGGCAGCGCGGCCAATCATGACTGCGTCAGCACCGACTTCTTCGATACGTTGTTTGGCTTCTTGAACAGTACGGATGTCACCGTTAGCGATAAATGGAATCTTGGTCAGAGCTTGAGCGACCTTGTGAAGGGTCTCAAGGTCTGCGTGACCTGTATACATTTGCTCACGGGTACGGCCATGCATAGCAAGAGCAGAAACACCTGCAGCTTCAGCAGCGAGGGCATTTTCAACTGCCAGAGATGGGTCGGCCCAGCCAGTACGCATTTTGACAGTAAGTGGGATATCAAGGATAGACTGGACCTTGTTGATGATAGAGTAAATCTTGTCTGGATCCTTGAGCCACATAGCGCCAGCTTCGTTCTTCACGATTTTGTTAACTGGGCAGCCCATGTTGATATCCACGATATCGGTTTTGGTGTTTTCTTGGATGAATTCTGCTGCGCGTGCTAGGCTGTCTTCATCACTACCAAAAAGTTGGATAGAAACAGGGTTTTCGCCTTCATCGATATGAAGCATGTGCAGGGTTTTTTCATTGTTGTATTGGATTCCCTTGTCAGAGACCATCTCCATTACAACGAGTCCAGCACCAAGCTCTTTTGCGATAGTACGAAAGGCTGAGTTGGTGACACCAGCCATAGGTGCTAAAACAGTACGATTGGGAATCTCAACATTGCCAATCATAAAAGGTGTATTAAGATTTGTCACGAATGAGTTCCTCCAGGTCGTTTTCATCAAAGTTGTAAGTAGTTTGGCAGAATTGACAAGTGATTTCTGCCCCGTGGTCTTCCTCTTTCATTTCCTGTAGGTCTGAGCTTGGAAGGCTAGCAAGAGCGTTCATAAAGCGTTCATGGCTACAGTCACATTGGAAACGGATTTCTTCTTCAGAAAGACGCTTGTAGGCCTCGTCACCGTAGATTGCTTTGAGGAGGGCTTCGATATGGTCTTCACTTTCGAGAAGCGTTGAGATAGCTGGCATTTCTTGGATGCGTTTTTCAAAGCGAGCAATCTCTTCTTCCTTGGCTCCTGGCAAGACTTGAACTAGGAAACCACCTGCAACCTTGACCTTGTCTTCCTCGTCCAAAAGGACATTGAGGCCGACTGCTGAAGGTGTTTGTTGGCTTTCAGTCAGGTAAAAGGCAAGGTCTTCACCAATTTCTCCAGAGATAAGGGGAGTCATAGAGTTGTAAGGATTTCCAGTACCGTAGTCTGTGATAACGAGGAATTGACCATTTCCAACAAAAGGTCCGACTAGGACTTCACCAGTTGCAGTCTTTTTGATATCGACACCTGGATTTTGAACGTAACCTTTGACATTCCCCTTGGTATCAGCGACGGTGATGATGGCACCTAGTGAGCTAGATCCCAGCACCTTAACTGTTAGTTTAGTATTTCCTTTTTCATTGGCTGCGAGAATCTGGCTAGCGATAAGAGTTCGACCAAGCGCTACAGTTGAGCTAGCTTGGGTTTGGTGTTTTTCTTGAGCAGTACGGACGGTTTCTGTGCTGTCAAGGACAAAAGCACGAAAGGCTCCGCTTTCTGATATAGTTTTAATAATTTTATCCATAGCTACTATTTTAGCATAAAAAAGCCCAAAGGGGGAGCCGTGTGTTTGCTGATTTTCAGGATAATGGATCAGGAAATCAGCAGGTAAATAAAAAGAGAAACAGATTATTTCAGCATTTGTAAGATTTATGCTATGCTTAAGGTAGAAAATGAAAGGGGTAACAAATGTATTTAGGAGATTTGATGGAAAAGGCCGAATCTGGCCAATTTTCAATCCTTTCCTTTCTATTACAAGAGTCTCAGACGACTGTCAAGGCTGTAATGGAGGAAACAGGATTTTCAAAAGCAACTCTAACCAAATATGTCACCCTTCTTAATGAAAAGGCTTTGGATAGTGGCTTAGAGCTGAACATCTCCTTAGAAGATGAAAATCTGCGCCTGTCGATCGGTGCAGCTACCAAGGGGAGAGATATTCGGAGCTTGTTTTTAGAGAATGCTGTTAAATATCAGATTTTGGTCTATCTTCTCTACCACCAACAGTTTTTAGCCCATCAGCTGGCTCAAGAATTGATGATTAGTGAGGCTACGCTTGGTCGCCACTTGGCTGGTTTAAATCAGATTTTGTCAGAATTTGACTTATCTATCCAAAATGGACGTTGGCGAGGTCCAGAGCATCAGATACGCTATTTCTATTTCTGTCTTTTCCGCAAGGTCTGGTCGAGTCAGGAATGGGAAGGACATATGCAGAAACCAGAGAGAAAACAGGAGATTACTACACTAGAAGAAATCTGCGGTGCAAGCTTGTCTTCGGGGCAGAAGTTAGACTTGGTTCTCTGGGCTCACATCAGTCAACAACGTCTCCGGGTCAACGCCTGTCAGTTCCAAGTGATAGAAGAAAAAATGCGAGGGTATTTTGACAATATTTTCTACCTTCGTTTGCTCAGAAAGACCTCGTCTTTTTTTGCTGGGCAACATATCCCTCTAGGGACTGAAGATGGTGAGATGATGATTTTCTTCTCTTTCCTCCTATCCCATCGCATTCTTCCTCTTCATACAATGGAATATATCCTTGGTTTTGGAGGGCAGTTGGCAGATTTGCTGACGCAATTGATTCAAGAAATGAAGAAGGAGGAGTTGCTGGGGGATTATACAGAGGATCACGTTACCTATGAACTCAGTCAGCTTTGTGCTCAAGTCTATCTCTATAAGGGCTATATTTTACAGGATCGTTACAAGTACCAGTTAGAGAATCGCCATCCATATTTACTGATGGAACATGATTTTAGAGGAATGGCAGAGGAGATTTTTCATGCTCTACCTGCCTTTCAGCAGGAGACGGATTTGGATAAGAAAATTCTCTGGGAATGGCTCCAGTTGATCGAATATATGGCTGAAAATGGTGGTCAGCATATGCGGATTGGTCTGGATTTGACATCTGGTTTTCTTGTCTTTTCAAGGATGGCAGCCATTTTGAAACGGTATTTGGAATACAATCGTTTTATTACCATTGAAGCCTATGACCGAACTCGGCATTATGATTTGCTGGTTACCAATAACCCGATTCATAAGAAGGAACAGACCCCAGTTTATTATTTAAAAAACGACTTGGATTTGGAAGATTTGGCAGGGATTCGTCAGTTATTATTCACTTAAAAGGCTTGGTTGTTCCAGGTCTTTTTTGTGAAATTCACACAATCTCCTCACATTTTTTAAAAAATTAAAAAAAGTTGATAAACAAGAAAGCGTTTTATTTTGTATACTAGTAAGTGTAAAGAGGAAACATCCTCAAGATCTTTATCAGGAGGACAGCACATGTCACAAGAAAAATACATCATGGCTATTGACCAGGGAACTACAAGTTCTCGTGCCATTATTTTCAACAAAAAAGGAGAAAAGGTTAGCTCGAGTCAAAAAGAGTTCACTCAGATTTTCCCTCAGGCAGGTTGGGTTGAGCACAATGCCAATGAAATTTGGAACTCTGTTCAGTCAGTTATTGCGGGTGCTTTCATCGAAAGTGGTGTCAAACCAAGTCAGATTGAGGCAATCGGTATTACCAACCAACGTGAAACAACGGTCGTTTGGGATAAGAAAACAGGCCTTCCTATCTACAATGCTATCGTTTGGCAATCACGCCAAACTGCTCCTCTGGCTGAACAACTGAAAAGCCAAGGTTATGTGGAAAAATTCCATGAAAAGACTGGTTTGATCATCGATGCTTACTTCTCTGCGACCAAGGTTCGTTGGATTTTGGACCATGTAGAGGGCGCTCAAGAGCGAGCAGAAAAAGGGGAATTGCTCTTTGGTACTATTGACACTTGGTTGGTTTGGAAATTGACTGACGGTGCGGCTCACGTGACGGACTACTCAAACGCAGCTCGTACCATGCTTTATAACATTAAAGAACTCAAATGGGATGATGAGATTTTGGAAATTCTCAACATTCCTAAGGCTATGTTGCCAGAAGTTCGTTCTAACTCTGAAATCTACGGTAAGACAGCCCCATTCCATTTCTATGGTGGAGAAGTGCCAATCTCAGGTATGGCTGGTGACCAACAGGCAGCCCTCTTTGGACAGTTGGCCTTTGAACCTGGTATGGTTAAAAATACTTATGGAACAGGTTCTTTCATCATCATGAATACTGGTGAAGAGATGCAGTTGTCTGAAAATAACCTCTTGACAACGATTGGTTACGGAATCAATGGCAAGGTTTACTATGCCTTGGAAGGTTCTATCTTCATCGCAGGAAGTGCCATTCAATGGCTTCGTGATGGACTTCGCATGGTCGAAAATTCACCAGAATCTGAAAAATACGCTCGTGATTCTCACAACAATGATGAAGTTTATGTCGTTCCAGCCTTTACAGGTCTAGGTGCTCCATACTGGAACCAAAATGCTCGCGGTTCTGTCTTTGGATTGACTCGTGGAACAAGTAAGGAAGACTTTATCAAGGCAACTCTTCAATCAATTGCTTATCAAGTGCGTGATATCATTGATACGATGCAAGTGGATGCTCAGACAGCTATACAGGTCTTGAAAGTAGACGGTGGTGCAGCTATGAACAACTTCCTCATGCAGTTCCAAGCTGACATCTTGGGAATCGACATTGCACGCGCCAAAAACTTGGAAACAACAGCTCTAGGAGCAGCCTTCCTAGCTGGTTTGTCAGTAGGGTACTGGAAAGACTTGGATGAGTTGAAACTCTTGAACGAGACAGGAGAACTCTTTGAGCCATCTATGAACGAATCTCGCAAGGAACAACTCTACAAGGGTTGGAAGAAGGCTGTGAAAGCAACCCAAGTCTTTGCGGAAGTAGACGACTAATACTGGAAGAATAAAGCGACTTAGTTAGAAAGTGTGTAAATATGGAATTTTCAAAGAAAACACGTGAATTATCAATTAAAAAAATGCAGGAACGTACCCTGGACCTCTTGATTATTGGTGGAGGAATCACAGGGGCTGGTGTAGCTTTGCAGGCGGCAGCTAGCGGTCTTGAGACTGGATTGATTGAAATGCAAGACTTTGCAGAAGGAACATCCAGTCGTTCAACAAAATTGGTTCACGGAGGTCTGCGTTACCTCAAACAATTCGACGTAGAAGTGGTATCAGATACAGTTTCAGAACGTGCAGTGGTACAACAAATTGCACCTCACATTCCAAAACCAGATCCAATGCTTTTACCAGTTTATGAAGAAGATGGAGCAACCTTTAGCCTCTTCCGTCTCAAAGTAGCTATGGACTTGTACGACCTTTTGGCAGGTGTTAGCAACACACCAGCTGCTAACAAGGTTTTGAGCAAGGAAGAAGTTTTAGAACGCCAGCCAAACTTGAAGAAAGAAGGCTTGGTAGGAGGTGGGGTTTACCTTGACTTCCGTAATAACGATGCGCGTCTCGTGATTGAAAACATCAAACGTGCCAATCAAGACGGTGCCCTCATTGCCAACCACGTTAAGGCAGAAGGCTTCCTCTTTGACGAAAGTGGCAAGATTACAGGTGTCGTAGCTCGTGATTTGTTGACAGACCAAGTCTTTGAAATCAAGGCTCGTCTGGTTATCAACACGACAGGTCCTTGGAGCGACAAGGTACGCAATTTGTCTAATAAGGGAACACAATTCTCACAAATGCGTCCAACTAAGGGAGTTCACTTGGTAGTGGATTCAAGCAAGATCAAGGTTTCACAGCCAGTTTACTTTGACACAGGTTTGGGTGATGGCCGTATGGTCTTTGTTCTCCCACGTGAAAACAAGACTTACTTTGGTACAACTGATACAGACTACACAGGTGATTTGGAACATCCAAAAGTGACGCAGGAAGATGTAGATTATCTACTTGGCATTGTCAACAACCGCTTCCCAGAAGCCAATATCACCATTGATGATATCGAAAGTAGCTGGGCAGGCCTTCGTCCATTGATCGCAGGCAATAGCGCTTCTGACTACAATGGAGGAAATAACGGAACCATCAGTGATGAAAGCTTTAACAACTTGATTGCGACTGTTGAATCTTACCTCTCTAAAGAAAAAACTCGTGAAGATGTAGAGGCTGCTGTTAGCAAGCTTGAAAGCAGTACCTCTGAGAAACATTTGGATCCATCTGCAGTTTCACGTGGTTCGAGCTTGGACCGAGATGACAATGGCCTCTTGACCCTTGCTGGTGGTAAAATCACAGACTATCGTAAGATGGCTGAAGGAGCTATGGAGCGCGTGGTTGACATTCTCAAAGCAGAATTTGACCGCAGCTTTAAACTCATCAACTCTAAGACTTACCCTGTTTCAGGTGGGGAATTGAACCCAGCAAATGTGGATTCAGAAATCGAAGCCTTTGCGCAACTTGGAGTGTCACGTGGTTTGGATAGCAAGGAAGCTCATTACCTAGCAAATCTTTACGGTTCAAATGCACCGAAAGTCTTTGCCCTTGCTCACAGCTTGGAACAAGCGCCAGGACTCAGCTTGGCAGATACCTTGTCCCTTCACTATGCAATGCGCAATGAGTTGGCTCTGAGCCCAGTTGACTTCCTCCTTCGTCGTACCAACCACATGCTCTTTATGCGTGATAGTTTGGATAGCATCGTTGAGCCAGTTTTGAATGAAATGGGACGATTCTATGATTGGTCAGAAGAAGAAAAAGCAGCTTACCGTGCTGACGTTGAAGCAGCTCTCGCTAACAACGATTTAGCAGAATTAAAAAATTAAGAAAAAATAAAAGAGGTGGAGGGCAGGACTCCTTGTCGCCCGCCCCTTCTTTTTAATGGAGACAGAAAGATGATGAATGAATTATTTGGAGAATTTTTGGGGACTTTAATCCTGATTCTTCTAGGAAATGGTGTTGTTGCAGGTGTGGTTCTTCCTAAAACCAAGAGCAACAGCTCAGGTTGGATTGTGATTACTATGGGGTGGGGGATTGCAGTTGCGGTTGCAGTATTTGTATCTGGCAAGCTCAGTCCAGCTCATTTAAACCCAGCTGTGACCATTGGTGTGGCCTTGAAAGGTGGTTTGCCTTGGGCATCAGTATTCCCTTATATCCTAGCTCAGTTCGCAGGGGCTATGCTCGGTCAGATTTTGGTTTGGTTGCAATTCAAACCTCACTATGAGGCAGAAGAAAATGCAGGTAATATCCTGGCAACTTTCAGTACCGGGCCAGCCATCAAGGATACAGTTTCTAACTTGATCAGTGAAATCCTTGGAACCTTTGTTTTGGTGTTGACAATCTTTGCTTTGGGACTTTACGATTTTCAGGCAGGTATCGGAACCTTTGCGGTGGGGACTTTGATTGTCGGTATCGGTCTATCACTAGGTGGGACAACAGGTTATGCCTTGAACCCTGCACGTGACCTTGGACCTCGTATCATGCACAGTATCCTTCCAATTCCAAACAAGGGAGACGGAGACTGGTCTTACGCTTGGATTCCTGTTGTGGGACCTGTTATCGGTGCAGCCTTGGCCGTTCTTGTATTCTCACTTTTCTAGTTTATACTCAATGAAAATCAAAGAGCAAACTAGGAAATTAGCCGCAGGTTGCTCAAAACAATGTTTTGAGGTTGCAGATAAGACTGACGAAGTCAGTCACATATATACGGCAAGGCGACGTTGACGCGGTTTGAATTTGATTTTCGAAGAGTATTAGAAAACAATTATTTTGATAGAGCTTAGGCAAGAGCTCAATTTCAGCAAAAGATACAGTAAATCTTCTCACAATAAAACACATAGTATCAAGTTTTTCAACACCTGATACTATGCGTTTTTTGATTTTAAGACTTTTTTCCAGTCTCTTTTTCGATTGAAGATGTAAGTATTCTAATAACTAACTTCATAGTACTAGCCAACAACGATAATCATAATTCCTCCTAAAATTAGGAATAATAAAGGCAATAGTTTTTGTTTTTTCATGTGAAATACCTCACTTTTATTTTCTTCTATTTTATGCTAAAATATTAAAAATTAAAAACTATTCCCATATATGCTTATTGGAGAGATGCTATGAAAAAATTTGGAGAAATTTTTAAAAAGTTTCGAGAATCGAGAGGGTTTCGCTTAAAAGATGTCGAAAAAGCTGGTATATCAACATCACAGCTCTCACGTTTTGAAAAGGGAGAGACTGATTTAACCATTTCAAAATTTATGGCTATTTTGGATGAAATTAACATGCCTATTGATGAATTTATGTATGCTGTTCATGATTTTCATCGTGATGAACTGAACGAACTCTTATCAAAGGTTAGGCATTTTGTATCAAATCATGATGTTGATGGGTTGAAAAAACTACTTTATTCTCAGATGGAGTCAGATTCTAAACAAGAGAAATTTCATAAGCTTAACATTATTTTATTAAAAATTCGTTTACAAGATTTATCTGGAGAAGCTTATTATTCTGGTGATGATTTATCTTATTTAACTGACTATCTCTTTAGTGTTGAATATTGGGGATACTATGAATTATTGATTTTTTCAAATACTTTAGATGTCCTAAAACACGATGTCTTCATGCTTTTGGCTAGAGAGATGTCTAGACGTTCTGATTTTTATAAAGAAATTCCTAATAATAGACGACTGATTTCATCTATGCTATTGAACGGGTATATCACATGTATTGAAAGAGGAAAATTTCTTGATGCTTTGTATTTTGAAAAACGACTAAACCAATGCTTTTTCACTGAAACTGAAATTTATGAGCGATTGGTATTTCAGTATGCCCAATATCTATATCGCTATAAAAAAGAGATGGATTGTAAAGCAATTATTGAAATGAGGAAGTGTATTGGAGCAATGAAATTAGCGGGAAGTAACCATTTGGCAAAGAATTATGAAAGGCACTTAGAAAAAATTTTAGCAAGTAAAAAGTAATACGCAGATATGGGAAAGGAAGTATCTCGAAATAATATTTTGGTAGAATTGTCTTTAGAAATTTCAATTACGGTTGTTTTATCAGTTCATTGTATTTGAGCGATAGGATTTTTCGAAGTTGTCACCATAATTATGAATTTTGAGGTATTTAATATGCAAGTTCTATCTCCATATATTTTAAGAAAGAAAAGTGAAACAGGAGAATTATTTTTCAATAGTAAAAATAATCATTCTTTTTTCATTACAAATGATTTACAAGATGTTATGGAAAATGATTTAGAGATTAAGGAACAATATGAAAATTATTTGAATAAGTATAATTATTTTCAAGAAGAAAATGAATTCGAGAATACAATAGATTATGTTAGAAATAGTGAAACGGAGACGTTAGAATTTACAATTTTAACACATGGAGACTGTAATTTTAGATGTAAATATTGTTATGAAAAATTTGAAAATATAAAAATGAGTAGAGAAACAGAGATTGCGATAGTTGAATTTACAGAAAAACTATTATCTGAATCTATGTTTAAATCTTTACATGTATCATGGTTTGGAGGAGAGCCTTTATTGGGACTAAAAACGATAAAGAATCTTTCAGAAAAGTTTATTAGTATTTGCTCTCAAAATGGACTTGATTATTCTGCTAGTATAACAACTAATGGATATTTACTTAATGAACGAATGATTCATCAGTTGATTTTAGACTATAGAGTTAGTAATTTTCAGATAACAATTGACGGAGATGAGGAAAGTCATAATTTTCAAAGAGTGTTGCGTAATGGAAAGGGATCATATATCAAGATACTCGAGAATATCAAAGGTTTACAAAATTCAAATTTGAATTTTTATTGTAATTTAAGATTTAATATATCGAAAGAAAATTTTAATAATGTTAAGATTTTTTTAGATTCAGATGGGAAATATTTTAAGCATGATAAACGATTTAGATTTTATTTTTATAATGTAGGTAGTTGGGGTTGTGGGGAGCGTGCCCAAAATTATAAAGTGACATTACCTAATTCAGATGCTAGTTTTGAATTATCAAAGTTTGCCATAAAAAAAGGTTATAATGTTCCTGCTGCTAGAAGTATAATAACAAATTTGTTCAACTGTTATGCAAATAGAAAAAATCACTATACAATTAATGTAAAGGGTGTGATTCAAACTTGTACGGTCGCCTTGTATTCTAAATCTAATATATTTGGAAGTGTACATAGTAAGTTTAATCAAGAAAAGTTTGATAAATGGCACTTAAACATGGATTCAGATTGTAAGCAGTGTCCTATTGCTTTAATTTGTAAATCAGGATTTTGTCCGCCAAAACATAGAAGTAATAAGCAAAGAACATTATGCAATCAAATAAAAAAGAAAATTGATAAAAATCTAGAATTATTTATGTTAAATAAGGAATATTGTGATTATCTTGATGCAATAAGAGAGGGGGTGAAAAGATGATTGTAATTGAAAATAAGAGTACTACTCAACTTGATACACTTGTATTCCGTGATCATTATTGCGATGAAGATGGAAATGAGTTTTAGATTGATTTTTAAAATATAAATCGAAATTTAGTTAGTCTAGTTCAGGAGGTAGTCACTCTTAATAAACAGCATCATATATAGGTTAATTAAATTATTGTATAGTCTCAGTTGGAGTTAATTTATTTATAACTTTTAGACTGAGGCTTTTATATCTATTCGCTTTCTTTTAGATAGGCTTATTTATGAAATTTCTAAAATACATTAAAACTAATATTTTTATCTATTTTTTAATAGGAGTGCTTTTGAATAGCGGAATGGCTCTAATAAAGCCATTGTTATTGGATAAGCTATTGAATATTCGTGAAGAGCAACTTACAATTGGTACAATTTCATACTTTGTTTTATATGGCCTGTGTTTACACCTGTTTTTTTATAGCACGATGTTGCTAGCAAATTTTGTCAGTAATAATCTGCAGCGTCATCTGCAAATTCGGTTAAAAGATCAGCTTATTAAGAAACTATTTTTGAAAGAAAACGTTGTATATGATGAAAAAGTTTCAATTGTTACACAAGATATGGAACTGCTCTATAATCGCTTCTTTTTACCCCTGGATATGATAGTTGGAAGAGTTTTTATACTTTGTACAACGATTGTTTTTATTTTGGTGCAAAATTTTTGGCTTGGTCTTGTTTTTATCGTGTTTTCTTTTCTTCGACCATTACCTCAATGGGTAATGAATAATCGTTTAATGAAAAGTGGTGCAAATTTTTCGGAAATGCAAAAAGCTTTTCATCTATCTGTAGGAGATTTTTTTAAGGGAGCAGATACGATATATTTTTATGGTGCTAGTAAAGAAAACTTTGCTAAGATGAGAAAAAACAACGAGTGTTACGAGAATGCTCGTTGGAAAAATGAATGGACTAGTAATGTCGTTTATTTTTTCAATGGTCCTTTAGAATTCCTTAGTCAGGTACTACCTCTTGCACTTGGTCTTTTATTACAAAAGAGTGGTATAGAGTTAACAACAGCTAGTTTGGTCTCTATGTATATAGCTACAATGAATCTTAGCGGACCTATTCAAAGAATTATGTATAGCATATCTGATATACAGCGATCGCAAACAGTGAAAGAAAAAATATTTTCATTATTGGAAGAATCTTGTTTAGAAACATCATATCCGACAGTCGAATCTTTAGCTGAGCTAGTTTTGGAGGGCGTTTCAAAACAGGTTGGAGAGCAAGTGCTCTTTTATGATTTGTCACTTAGACTAACTAAGCCAAGTAAAGTTTTAATAAAGGGAGCTAGTGGTACCGGAAAGTCAACTCTCCTACAATTGGTAGCAGGAAAGATAAGTCCGAATAGTGGTAGAATTATCGTACGTGATAAATCAGGTCGAGAATTTACTCATTATCAAGGGAATATCGCTTATATCTCTCAGAATCCATTTTTCAGACATGGGACAATCCGAGAAAATTTAACATTAGGACAGGAGATTTCAGATAAAGAATTACTCTGTTGCCTAGAACAAGTTGGTTTAACGAATGAAATCACCAATATCTTGGATTATCAACTGGTAAATAATGGAGAAAACATTTCAGGTGGACAACGTTTACGACTTGAATTAGTTCGCTGTCTGCTTCGACAAAAAGACATTGTGTTGGCGGATGAGGTCACATCATCCTTAGACAAGGACAATGCATATCAAGTGCGCCAGTTACTTTTGCAGTTGCCTATCATTTTGATTGAAGTTGCTCATCATATTGATTCAGAAACGGTTTATAATCAAGTAATTGATTTGGGAAAATATAGAATAAAATAAATAGACTTGTTCGGCATCTTGCTAGATATAATATATATGTATATTATGTATTGTTTTAGCTGATTTAAAGATGTGAAAACTAAAAACTATGGCTAAGTTGGAATGTTAAAAATTCAATTTCTGACCACCTAATCTTGTGTCAAATAGTTATCAAACAAAGTCTAGTCTACCATTTATCAGTTAAATATTTTTATGTTATGGGAGCGTTACATGTCTAATTCATTTATTAAGTTGTTAGTCTCTCAATTGTTTGCAAATTTAGCAGATATTTTCTTTAGAGTAACAATCATTGCGAACATATACATTATTTCAAAATCAGTAATTGCCACATCACTAGTTCCCATTTTAATAGGGATATCCTCTTTTGTTGCGAGTCTTTTAGTTCCTTTAGTTACTAAAAGGATAGCGCTAAATAGGGTTTTATCTTTATCCCAATTTGGAAAGACTATATTATTGGCGATACTGGTAGGAATGTTTACCGTAATGCAATCCATAGCGCCTTTGGTAACCTATCTATTTGTTGTTGCAATTTCCATATTAGATGGTTTTGCAGCACCTGTTTCCTATGCTATTGTGCCGCGCTATGCGACCGATTTGGGTAAGGCTAATTCAGCCTTATCAATGAGTGGTGAAGCTGTTCAATTGGTGGGTTGGGGATTAGGTGGACTCTTATTTGCAACAATTGGTCTGTTACCTACCACGTTTATCATTTTAATCTTGTATATCATTTCTAGCTTTCTGATGTTATTTCTGCCTAAGGCTGAAGTGGAGGTGTTAGAGTCAGAAACTAATCTTGAAATTTTGCTCAAAGGTTGGAAGTTAGTTGCTAGAGATCCTAGATTAAGACTTTTTGTATCAGCAAATTTATTTGAAATTTTCTCAAATACGATTTGGGTTTCTTCTATCATACTTGTCTTTGTAACTGAGTTATTAAATAAAACGGAAAGTTACTGGGGATATTCTAATACAGCATACTCTATCGGGATTATAATTAGTGGCTTAATTGCTTTTAGGCTATCTGAAAAGTTTCTTGCTGCTAAATGGGAAAGTATTCTTTTTCCTCTTGTAGCCATGGCAATAGTGACACTGACTATTCTATATTTTCCAAATGCACAGATGTTTTTAGTATTTTCAGCTTTAGTTGGTATGTTATCGCAACTAAAAGAAGTTCCTGAAAGTGTATTTCTTCAGGAAACAGTAGAGGAAAATAACTTGGTTAATGTCTATTCTGTTCTTGAAGTGATTTCGACACTAGCATTTTCAGTATTTGTTTTGCTAATGAGCTATATTACTGAGAGTTTTGGTATTAGTATCAGTTTTTGGATATCAGCCATTTGTCTGATGATAGAAGCTATTTTAATTTATATCAGACGAGATTATTTTAAATGAGAGACTGGTTAAAAAGTCTTGAAAAATTAGAAAAGCGCATAGTATCAGGTGAAAAACTTGACATTGTGCGTTTTATTATGGAAAGATTCCCTTCATTTTCTACTGAAATTGAGTTTTTGCTCAGGATCACTCTATTTGAAATATACATAGAAAAACCGCATAATTCTTAAAATAAACTGAAATCTAGTGAAAATGTACGGCAAACAATTGAAAAATTACCCTAGAAAGTGGTACAATAGTAGAAAAATACTATAGTAAGAGTTCATCTTATTTAGTAAAAATTACAGAAATGAATGGTTTTTCTTGATGAAACAGAGAAAAGAATTGTACCTCTTTCTTGGTCGGACAGCCTTGTATTTTCTTATCTTTCTAGGGCTGCTTTACTTCTTTAGCTATCTTGGTCAGGGTCAAGGAAGCTTTATCTATAATGAATTTTAACTTGAAGGAGAATTCCTATTGTGTCAAATAAACCAATAGCAGATATGATTGAAACCATTGAGCATTTTGCTCAGACACAGCCTAACTATCCTGTTTACAATGTTTTGGGGCAGGAACACACTTATGGCGATTTGAAGGCTGATTCGGATAGTTTGGCTGCAGCCATTGATCAACTAGGCTTGCCTGAGAAGTCTCCTGTGGTTGTTTTTGGTGGCCAAGAATATGAAATGTTGGCAACTTTTGTAGCCTTGACTAAGTCAGGTCACGCCTACATTCCAATTGATAGCCATTCGGCCTTGGAGCGAGTTTCGGCTATTTTAGAAGTGGCAGAGCCAAGTTTGATTATTGCCATTTCAGACTTTCCATTAGAGCAGGTTTCTACACCAATGATGACTCTAGCTCAGGTTCAAGAAGCCTTTGCTCAAGGGACTAGCTATGAGATCACGCATCCAGTCAAGGGCGATGATAACTACTACATTATCTTTACTTCTGGTACGACTGGTAAGCCAAAGGGAGTGCAGATTTCCCATGATAACCTCCTCAGCTTTACTAACTGGATGATTATGGATAAGGAATTTGCGACGCCAAGTCGTCCACAAATGCTGGCTCAGCCACCTTATTCTTTTGACTTGTCTGTCATGTACTGGGCGCCGACCGTGGCACTTGGTGGTACGCTTTTTGCTCTTCCTTCAGCCATTACTCAGGACTTTAAGCAACTTTTTGCGACCATCTTTTCATTGCCAATCGCTATCTGGACCTCAACCCCTTCTTTTGCAGATATGGCCATGTTGTCAGAAGACTTTAATAGCGAGAAAATGCCTGGCATCACGCATTTTTACTTTGATGGTGAAGAGTTGACGGTTAAAACAGCTCAAAAACTGCGTGAGCGTTTCCCAAATGCCCGTATTATCAATGCTTACGGTCCAACCGAAGCGACAGTAGCCTTGTCAGCTGTTGCTGTGACAGACGAGATGTTGGCGACTCTCAAACGCCTACCAATCGGCTATACCAAGGCTGATTCTCCAACCTTTATCATTGACGAGGAAGGAAATAAACTGCCAAATGGCGAACAGGGAGAAATCATTGTCTCTGGGCCAGCTGTTTCAAAAGGATATATGAACAATCCTGAAAAAACAGCGGAAGCCTTCTTTGAGTTTGAAGGTCTGCCAGCCTATCACACAGGCGATGTGGGAACCATGACAGATGAGGGCTTGCTTCTCTACGGCGGACGCATGGACTTCCAGATTAAGTTCAACGGTTACCGCATTGAGTTAGAAGATGTCTCTCAAAACCTCAACAAGTCTCGCTTTATCGAGTCTGCTGTCGCAGTTCCACGTTATAACAAGGACCACAAGGTACAAAATCTACTGGCCTATGTCATCTTAAAAGACGGTGTTCGTGAGCAGTTTGAGCGTGATATCGATATTACTAAGGCCATCAAGGAAGATTTGACAGACATCATGATGTCCTATATGATGCCGTCTAAATTCCTTTATCGAGATAGTTTGCCACTGACTCCAAATGGAAAAATTGATATCAAAGGATTGATTAACGAGGTGAATAAGAGATGATGGAGTTCTTTCAACAGCTTCCTCATTTAGAGCCATATGGCAATCCTCAGTATTTTGTTTATGTGATTGCTGCAACCTTGCTCATCTTTATTGGTCTCTTTTTCAAGAAACGCTTTGCCTGGTATGAAGTACTGGTTAGTCTCTTCTTTATCGTCACCATGTTGGTAGGTGGGAAGACCAATCAATTAGCTGCCTTGGGTATTTATCTGTGCTGGGAAATATTGCTCTTGCTATTCTACAAGCACTATCGAAAAAGTAAGGATGGCAAGTGGGTCTTCTACTTAGTTAGTTTTCTGTCCCTACTTCCGATTATCTTTGTCAAGGTGCAACCAGCTATCAACGGAACGCAGTCTTTACTTGGGTTTTTGGGAATTTCTTACCTGACCTTTCGTTCGGTTGGGATTATCATCGAGCTGAGAGATGGAGTGATTAAGGATTTTACCCTCTGGGAATTCCTTCGTTTCCTTCTCTTCATGCCGACTTTTTCAAGTGGTCCAATCGATCGCTTTAAGCGATTTAATGAAAATTACCAGACCATTCCTGAGCGAGATGAGTTGATGGATATGCTGGATGAATCTGTTCGCTATATCATGTGGGGCTTTTTGTATAAGTTTATCCTAGCTCATGTTTTAGGAGAGACCTTGTTGCCTCCTCTGAAGAATCTAGCCTTGCAGTCAGGTGGCTTCTTTAATCTCTATGCCTTGGCAGTCATGTATACCTTTGGTCTGGAGCTCTTCTTTGACTTTGCAGGTTACTCTATGTTTGCCTTAGCCGTTTCAAATTTGATGGGAATTCGTAGCCCTATCAACTTTAACAAACCTTTTTTATCAAGGGATTTAAAGGAATTTTGGAATCGTTGGCATATGAGTCTCTCTTTATGGTTCCGTGACTTTGTCTTTATGCGAATGGTCATGGTATTGACCAGAAAGAAGGTCTTTAAAAATCGCAATGTAACCTCAAGTGTGGCCTACGTTGTCAATATGCTAATCATGGGATTTTGGCATGGAGTGACTTGGTACTACATCGCCTATGGACTCTTTCATGGACTGGGCTTGGTGATCAATGATGCCTGGATTCGCAAGAAAAAAACGCTCAATAAGGAACGGAAAAAAGCAGGGAAGGCTTCCCTACCTGAGAATCGCTGGATTCAGTTGCTTGGCATGGTTGTCACCTTCCATGTCGTCATGCTGTCATTCTTAATCTTTTCTGGATTTTTGAATGATTTATGGTTTAAAAAATAAAAGGAAATAAAATATGGATATCAAATCAGAAGTTATCGAAATTATTGATGAGTTGTTTATGGAAGATGTTTCTGACATGATGGATGAAGATCTTTTTGATGCAGGTGTCTTGGATAGTATGGGAACGGTTGAATTAATTGTGGAGATTGAGAACCGTTTTGACATTCGTGTCCCTGTAACAGAGTTTGGTCGCGATGACTGGAATACAGCTAATAAAATCATAGCTGGTATTGTGGAGCTACAAAATGCTTAAACGCTTATGGATGATCTTCGGACCGGTCTTGATAGCTGGTTTGTTGGTTTTTCTGCTCATTTTCTTTTATCCTACTAGTAAAAGTTATAATTTATCAGAAGAAAAACGATATGCAGCAGCGATTAGTACACAAAGTTTTAGAGAAAGATTTCAGAAAGTGAGAGCTCTTTCGGACCCAAGTCTACGGTTCATTCCCTTTTTTGGTTCTAGTGAGTGGATTCGATTTGATAGTATGCATCCAGCTGTTTTAGCGGAGAAGTACAATCGTTCGTATAGACCCTATTTTTTAGGACAAGCAGGAGCAGCTTCTTTGAATCAGTACTTTGGTATGCAGCAAATATTGCCAGAGCTAGAAAATAAACAAGCTGTTTTTGTTATTTCTCCTCAGTGGTTTACAGAAACGGAGTATGAACCTGCAGTTTTTCGTAGGTATTTTAACACGGATCAATTGGGCGCTTTTTTGGAAAATCAGTCTGGAGATGTGTCAAGTCGTTACGCCGCTTCGCGTTTAATGAAAAAGTATCCTAATGTAGTATTGGGAGATATAGTCAAAAAAATAACCGAGGGTGAGCAACTTTCAGAAATAGATAAGACACTCATAGATACATTGGCACGATTCAACCAAAAACAATCATTTCTATTTGGACAATTGTCAGTGAATGATGGAGAAAAATATAGAGATCGCGTGGAGAAGTATTTAAAAGACCTGCCAGATAAATTTTCCTACGACGAATTGAGAGAAATCGCTGTAAAAGATGCTGAAGCAAATACCACGAATAATGATATGGGAATGGAAAATCGTTTCTATGATACGCAAGTAAAGAAAGATTTAAACAAGTGGAAGGATTATCAGAAAAATTATAATTTTCTAAAATCATCCGAATATAATGACTTGCAATTAGTCTTGAATCAATTTGCGAATTCAAAAGTGAATGTATTGTTTGTGATTCAACCTGTTAATAAAAAATGGATGGATTATACAGGATTAAATCAAGATATGTATCAACATGCAGTTGAAAAAATTCGTTACCAGTTAGAAAGCCAAGGTTTTACCAATATAGCAGATTTTTCAAAAAATGGTGCTGAACCTTATTTTGTAAAAGATACAATTCATATTGGTTGGTTGGGCTGGTTGGCTTTTGACAAGGCAGTTGATCCTTTCCTATCCAATCCCACACCATCTCCGACTTACCATCTGAATGAGCGCTTTTTCAGCAAAGATTGGGCGACTTATGATGGAGATGTCAAAGAATTTCAATAGATAATATAGAAGAGTTCAAGAATGAAACTAGTTTTCACGTTTTTTCTTGACTCTTTTTTTGCTTGTGATATAATTAACTGGTAAACAAAATGTCAAATAATAGTATTTTTCTCTTAAAAAAGAGAAGTCTAAAAGGAAAGGAGTCAGATATGAGACAGCTAGCGAAGGATATCGATGGCTTTTTGAATGAGGTGATTTTGCAGGCGGAAAATCAGCATGAAATCCTAATAGGTCATTGTACTAGCGAGGTGGCCCTGACCAATACCCAGGAGCATATCCTCATGCTCTTGTCAGAGGAATCTTTAACAAATTCAGAGTTGGCTCGTCGTCTCAATGTCAGTCAGGCGGCAGTTACCAAGGCCATTAAGTCTTTGGTCAAGGAAGGGATGTTGGAAACATCTAAAGATCCTAAGGATGCGCGTGTGATTTTTTATCAGTTGACTGATTTGGCTCGTCCAATTGCTGAGGAGCACCACCATCACCATGAGCATACACTTTTAACCTATGAGCAAGTGGCAACTCAGTTTACTCCAAATGAACAAAAAGTGATTCAGCGGTTTTTGACTGCTTTAGTAGGAGAAATCAAATAATGAGATATATTACGGTAGAGGATTTATCCTTCTATTATGATAAGGAGCCAGTTCTTGAACATATCAATTATAGTGTTGATAGTGGGGAATTTGTTACCTTGACTGGGGAAAATGGAGCGGCTAAGACGACATTAATCAAGGCCAGTCTTGGAATCCTCCAACCACGCATTGGCAAGGTGACTATTTCAAAGACAAATACGCAGGGTAAGAAATTGAGAATAGCCTATCTTCCTCAACAGATTGCCAGTTTTAATGCGGGTTTTCCAAGTACGGTCTATGAATTTGTCAAGTCGGGTCGCTATCCGCGAAAAGGCTGGTTCCGTCGTTTGAATGCTCATGATGAGGAGCATATCAAGGCTAGTTTGGACTCAGTTGGTATGTGGGAACACCGAGACAAACGCTTGGGGTCTCTATCTGGAGGACAAAAGCAGCGAGCGGTGATCGCGCGTATGTTTGCCTCTGACCCAGATGTATTTATCCTAGATGAGCCGACAACGGGAATGGATGCAGGAAGTAAAAATGAATTTTACGAACTCATGCACCACAGCGCCCATCATCATGGCAAGGCTGTTTTGATGATTACCCATGACCCTGAAGAAGTTAAGGACTACGCGGACCGCAATATCCATCTAGTCCGTAACCAAGACTCACCATGGCGTTGTTTCAACGTTCATGAGAATGATCAGGAGGTGGGCCATGCTTAGTTTGTTATCTTATGACTTTATGCAACGTGCATTTCTAGCTGTTATTGCTATGAGTCTTTTCTCGCCGGTATTGGGAACCTTCCTTATCTTGCGTCGTCAGAGTTTGATGAGTGATACCCTCAGCCATGTCTCGCTTTCGGGTGTAGCCTTTGGTCTGGTACTAGGGATTTCTCCGACTGTTTCTACGATTGCCATTGTCTTGATTGCGGCAGTCTTCCTGGAGTATCTCCGTACGGTTTATAAGAGTTTTATGGAAATCGGGACAGCTATCCTCATGTCGACAGGACTAGCTGTTTCTCTGATTGTCATGAGTAAGGGTAAAAGCTCTAGTTCTATGAGTTTGGACCAGTATCTTTTTGGTTCAATCGTGACTATCAGCGAAGAGCAGGTTATTTCCCTCTTTGTCATTGCGGCGGTTGTTTTGATTTTGACCTTCCTCTTCCTTCGTCCTATGTATATCTTGACCTTTGATGAGGATACGGCCTTTGTGGATGGCTTGCCAGTTCGTACCATGTCCATTCTTTTTAACATGGTGACGGGGGTGGCCATTGCCCTTATGATTCCTGCTGCGGGAGCTCTTCTGGTATCGACTATCATGGTCTTACCAGCTAGTATTGCCCTGCGTCTGGGGAAAAACTTTAAATCGGTTATGCTGCTTGCCAGTGCTATTGGATTTTTGGGAATGGTGGCAGGACTCTACATTTCCTACTATGCAGAAACACCTGCAAGCGCAAGTATTACCATTATTTTTGTAACTGTCTTCTTACTGATCAGTTTAGTAAGACGTTTTATCAAATAGGAGACTAACGTGAAAAAAATTAGCTTCTTGCTAGCCAGTCTATGTGCCTTGTTTTTAGTGGCTTGTTCTAATCAAAAGCAGGCAGATGGCAAACTAAATATTGTGACAACCTTTTACCCTGTCTATGAATTTACCAAGCAAGTCGCAGGAGATACTGCAAATGTAGAACTCCTAATCGGTGCTGGTACAGAACCTCATGAATACGAACCGTCTGCCAAGGCAGTTGCCAAAATCCAAGACGCAGACACCTTCGTTTATGAAAATGAAAACATGGAAACTTGGGTTCCTAAATTGCTAGATACTTTGGATAAGAAAAAGGTGAAAACCATCAAGGCGACAGGTGATATGTTGCTCTTGCCAGGTGGTGAGGAAGAAGAGGGAGACCATGACCATGGAGAAGAAGGCCATCACCATGAGTTTGACCCCCATGTTTGGTTATCACCAGTCCGTGCCATTAAACTTGTAGAGCACATCCGTGATAGCTTGTCAGCAGATTATCCGGATAAAAAAGAGACCTTTGAGAAGAATGCAGCTACCTATATCGAAAAATTGCAAGCCTTGGATAAGGCTTATGCAGAAGGCTTGTCTCAAGCCAAACAAAAGAGCTTTGTGACTCAACACGCAGCCTTTAACTATCTTGCCTTGGACTATGGACTCAAACAAGTCGCAATCTCAGGTCTCTCTCCAGATGCAGAACCATCAGCTGCTCGTCTGGCAGAATTGACAGAGTACGTCAAGAAAAATAAAATTGCCTATATCTACTTTGAAGAAAATGCTTCACAAGCACTTGCTAACACACTTTCAAAAGAAGCAGGTGTTAAAACAGATGTCCTTAATCCTTTAGAAAGTCTGACAGAAGAGGATACCAAGGCTGGCGAAAACTACATCTCCGTGATGGAGAAAAACCTCAAGGCTCTGAAACAAACAACGGACCAAGAAGGCCCAGCAATTGAGCCTGAAAAGGCAGAGGATACCAAGACAGTTCAAAATGGTTACTTCGAGGATGCAGACGTCAAGGACCGCACCTTGAGTGACTATGCAGGTAACTGGCAATCAGTTTATCCTTTCCTTGAAGATGGTACGTTTGATCAAGTCTTTGACTACAAGGCTAAGTTGACTGGTAAGATGACTCAGGCTGAGTACAAGGCCTACTATACAAAAGGCTATCAGACAGATGTGACTAAGATTAATATCACTGATAATACTATGGAATTTGTTCAAGGTGGACAAAGTAAGAAATTCACCTACAAGTATGTTGGTAAGAAAATCTTAACTTACAAGAAAGGCAATCGTGGCGTGCGCTTCCTCTTTGAAGCGACAGATGCTGATGCTGGACAGTTCAAGTATGTTCAGTTTAGCGACCACAATATCGCCCCAGTTAAGGCAGAACATTTCCATATCTTCTTTGGAGGCACAAGCCAAGAAGCCCTCTTTGAAGAAATGGATAACTGGCCAACCTACTACCCAGATAACCTATCTGGCCAAGAAATCGCCCAAGAAATGTTGGCGCATTGATAAGAAACCGACTAGTTCATAAGAGCTAGTCGGTTTTTGGGGTACTAGATTGGTTAACTTCACTATAGACCTCACAGAACTTTAAAAAATAAATAAAACTCTTGAAATATCGGGGTTTATATGCTAGAATGTAGTTAATTGATAAGGTTCATTAGAACACCAAAGCCCCTAACTAGTGCGATAGTTAAGGGCTTTTTTGACGTATCTTAGCGATTTAACGGATGTTGATAGGCTAGTCACTCGGTCTAGTCCTTACTATCTAGCCATCTGCAGACGAAATACAAGATAATTCCTGCTATGACATCCGCTATAATAGTAAGAGCGAGCTCTATGATAAGGCTCATTAGTTTCACCTCCTCTCACGAACCCATAGGAACGTAATCGGTAACCGATGACAAAAATAGTATACCACACTACATTTAGATCATCAAGATTGCTTAATTCTTGAAGTATAGGGGATAGGCAAAAAATCGTTAAAATCAAAAAACGTATAGTATCAGATGTATAAAAGCTTGATGTTATATTAATTATAAAAGTGGATAGGAAAGTTTTCTGATTATCAGAATTCCCTCCTATCCACTTTTTGAAGATTGTAAGTTAGCCTAATTTTAGGTAGAATCAGCTTATTTGTTTTATT
This sequence comes from Streptococcus mitis SK575, assembly GCF_000257865.1. Classification (GTDB taxonomy): domain Bacteria; phylum Bacillota; class Bacilli; order Lactobacillales; family Streptococcaceae; genus Streptococcus; species Streptococcus mitis_CQ. The sequence continues at coordinate 96,527 of NZ_AICU01000054.1, forward strand.
TATCAAAACCTTGCAAGGCTTTTTGGCGTTCTTCTACTTGACCTTTAGCATCTAGTTTATTACCACCGTATACAGCTGATTCCCATGATCCGTACATTGGATTTGGGAAGATGATGAATTTTTCACCGAATTCTTTTTGTAATTCTTCAAGTTGTTTATCACGGTCAGATTCAGAAGTCTTAGAAAAATCTGCAAAGTCTACGAGGTTATCACCAAATAATAAGATAAGATTTGTTTTTTCTTGAACTTTTTGGCGACGACCTTCTTTGGATTTTACACCACTTTCTAAGAACATGAGATGATCACGTCCTTGAACAGGAATTCCTTCACTTTCAAGATTTTTAATAGTAGCATCTACTTGATTAGCTGAGCGGTCAGAAATATAGTAGATTTGGACACCGTTTTGATCAGCAAACTGAAGAAAATCCTTGGCACCTGGGACAGCTTTTGCTGCAGCTTTTTGAACCCAAATATCCCAATTTTCGGGTGTAAATGCTGTACCGTCTTTAACATTTTGTACTTGATAAGGGCTATTATCTAGGACAGTTTCATCCAAGTCTAAAACGATAGAGTAAGGTTTGTCTGATTCTGTTTTGAGCAATTCCTTTAGGTGATTTGTTGCAACGTTATAACCCTGTATGTATAAAGCTTTAGTTTCAGCTGATTTTTGATACCAAAGGGTTGACATAGTGTTTTCTCTTGACCGTAGTTGGTCATATGTCAATGTAATCTGATTATCAGATGAGCTATTATTGCTTGTCTGTGTTTCTGTAGACTTTGTTGCACAACTAGCCAATAAGACGACAGAAGCAAGTGCAGAAAGGATTGTAACAGTAGTTTTTGCTGTTTTCATGAAATATCTCCTATTTATTCATTTCAATAAATAGTATAGCACGAGAGAAAAGTTAAGGCAAGTTATTCCCTGACCATTGATGTAGATTCTATAGAAGTTAATGTAATGAAAAAAGCGATTACTAACTTGAAATGTAGTTTCACCTCTAATTATTGACATTTCAGGAAAAATCGCAGTAAAAACTGCACAGTCTTCTTTAAATGTGCTATAATACAGGAAAAAATAATAATGGAGGTCACGATAATGGCAACATTTTTGATGATTTTTGTGGTGGTTTGTGTGCTCCTATTGCTGATAGTCACACTGAGTACAGTTTATGTGGTTCGTCAGCAGTCGGTGGCGATTATTGAACGCTTTGGGAAATACCAAAAGGTTGCCAATAGCGGTATTCATATTCGCTTGCCTTTTGGGATTGACTCGATTGCAGCGCGGATTCAGTTGCGCTTGTTGCAAAGTGATATTGTGGTTGAGACTAAGACCAAGGACAATGTGTTCGTTATGATGAATGTGGCGACTCAGTACCGTGTCAATGAACAGAGCGTGACAGATGCCTACTATAAACTCATGCGTCCAGAATCTCAGATTAAATCTTATATCGAAGATGCTCTTCGCTCTTCTGTTCCAAAATTAACCTTGGATGAATTGTTTGAGAAAAAAGATGAGATTGCCCTTGAAGTTCAACACCAAGTAGCGGAAGAAATGACTACTTACGGTTATATTATCGTGAAAACCTTGATTACCAAGGTCGAACCAGATGCAGAAGTCAAGCAATCCATGAATGAAATCAATGCGGCGCAACGTAAGCGGGTCGCAGCGCAAGAATTGGCAGAAGCTGACAAGATTAAAATCGTCACTGCAGCTGAAGCCGAAGCAGAAAAAGATCGCCTCCATGGTGTGGGGATTGCCCAACAACGTAAGGCGATTGTGGATGGATTGGCAGAGTCTATCACAGAACTCAAGGAAGCCAATGTTGGCATGACAGAAGAGCAAATCATGTCCATCCTCTTGACCAACCAGTATTTGGATACCTTGAATACCTTTGCCTCTAAAGGAAATCAAACCATCTTTTTACCAAATACGCCAAATGGTGTAGATGATATCCGTACACAAATCTTGTCAGCCCTCCGTGCTGAGAAGAAATAATAGACTAAAGAGCTTGGTAACAGGCTCTTTTTGCATTGCATTTGTTAAGAAAAGCAAAGAACATTGATATACATTTAACTAAAATTATTGTATGTTGTTTCCCTTAATTTGGAATGATAAGGGAATAACTAGAAAGATTTGTGAATACAAACTATTTCTGATATACTAAATATACAGTAATAATGAATGATAGGATATGGAATGAAAGAATTTCAATTTGAGAGAAAACAGCGTTTTTCTTTGAGGAAATATACAATAGGAGCTTGTTCGGTCTTGCTGGGAACGAGTTTATTTTTTGCTGGTATGGGGGTTCAACCCGTACAGGCTACAGAAACGACTTCAACACTAATTTCAAGTCATTACTTGGATGAGCAGGATTTACCTGAAAAGCTGAAATCTGAGTTGCAATGGTTTGAAGAAAATAAGATTGAGGTAAAAGAGGGAAAAGAATACTATTTTGTCTATCGAAAATTGGCTACAAGATTACCAGAAACAGGTCTGTTTTCTAATGATGGGATGTTTATCTTGGGAGCAGGATTATTATTGCTTTCCTTCACTTTAATCAAGAGAAAAAAGGGAGCGTCTTACTTCCTTGTGAGCGTCTTTGCTGTTGGTGGTTGGGGAGCATCCATCTCTGCTTTAGAAAATCTGGTAGAATTGCAACCAGCCCTTGTTAAGAGAGTAGAAGGTCAGTTTTTACCAAGTCCTGAAACAGTCCAAGGATATGAATTTACGGGATATTATTTGGTAAGAGATAGTGCTAGCAAGGAACTTTCTGTTGATAAGGTAGAGTCGCCAGCATTATCTCAAAAGGAGGAAAGTTCAGAACCTCAATCTAAGAAGATTGTACCACAGACTACATCTCATTTTAGCTCGACTAAAGATCTTGTGCAATCTCCTCAACCATCTTACGCAGTTGAGCCTGTTTTAAATCCATCTCCTGAAAAAAGTATGAGTATTGAGTCTAAAAAAGTACCAGATGAAGGAATGAAAACTGTTATTGAAGACAAGCCAGAACTGGAAGTTAGGGTAGGGGAGATAGAGTTTGAAACTCAATTTCAGTCTGACCCAACTCTGGCTAAGGGAGAAAAAAGAATTTCTATAGAAGGTGCCAAGGGACAAGAACGAATCTTAACAGAAGTAAGGGTTGTCGATGGTATTGTTACGCGAAATGAAGTAGGGAGAGAAGTGCTTCGTGAACCAGTTACTCAGGTGATTTTTGTCGGGACAAAAGAGAAGGAACCTCAAGAAAATGGCATAAGCACAGCCCCGGAAGTCCAACCAACACTCCCCTCTTATGAAGGCGGTGTTTCCGGTGAGTCCTTGGTAGAACCAGCGCTTCCTTCTTATGAAGGTGGCGTTTCTGGCGAATCGTTGGTAGAGTCACCCCTTCCATCTTATGAGGGCGGTGTTTCCGGTGAGTCCTTGGTGGAACCGTCCCTTCCCTCTTATGAAGGCGGTGTTTCCGGTGAGTCCTTAGTAGAACCGTCCCTTCCCTCTTATGAAGGTGGTGTTTCCGGCGATCCTTCGGTAGAGCCATCTCTTCCATCTTATGAAGGCGGTGTTTCTGGTGAATCCTTGGTGGAACCGTCCCTTCCCTCTTATGAAGGCGGTGTTTCCAGTGAGCCTGAGATACAGGAGAATCTCCCAGAGTATAAAGAAGACACTCAACTTCCTCAGACCAAAGTGGAGACCAAAGCTGTTCCTTATGAAACCGTTTATGAAAAGAATGAGGAACTAGACCACGGCGTTACAAGAGTAAAAATTCCGGGTGTTGAGGGACAAGAACAAGTTACTACTACCTATACTAAAGATCAAGCAAGTGGAAATATTTCTGAGAATAAAACTGTCAAAATAGTAGTTAACAAAGTTGATCAAGTTGTAGAAGTTGGAACTAAACCGAGTGTTGAAACTACTGTCCTATCTCATAAAACGATTTACCAAGTGAATCCTGCTTTGGAGTTCAGACGACAGGAAGTAGCGGTTGCAGGGCATGATGGTTTGGTGGAAACTAGGACGAGTTATCAATTAGATAAGGCAACAGGTCAGGTGACGGTATCTGACACTACTAGACAAGTAAATCCAGCAGTCGATAAAGTGATTCAAGTTGGTAATGTGGAAAAAGTAATACAACCGATTGCTGTTACTGAGGAGCGAAGAGAGGATTCTTCACTTGCTAAAAATATAGAAAAGGTAGCATCTGAAGGAGAAGTTGGTGAGAATACACTTACCAGAACCTACGCTATCAATGAACAAACTGGTGAATTGGTTAATCCTCAAGAAGTGAGTCAAATAACAAAACCAATGAAACCGAGAGTTATTTTAGTTGGTAGTCAGGAGGATAAACCACACATCCTTCCAGCAAATAGTGAGAGAGAAGATGCTGTGGATGTGTCTGCTCTGACCACAAGCGCGAGGTCAGTAGACTTCTTACATGACAGTAAACTAAAAGCACAGTTAGAGCCTACCTATGATCCTCGAGATATTATAACAAAGAGAATTGCGCTCAGAAAACCACACCCAAATATCACTGACCAAGAAATCAAAGATATGTTGCGCACAGAGTATCTTCAAAAACTATCAATTCAAGAAAGCTTTGATCAGACGAAGACGCAAGCTGAGTCAAGTTTCAAAAAGATAGCCTCACATACTTTGGGAATTATAGGAGATACCCCTGAAAATCGCAGTAAGGTCAAACAAGAGCTTGAGCAATACAAAGAGCAGATCTTGTTGGGACTGTCTTATATCAATCGTTTTTATAATATTCAATTTGGGGACACGAATATTCGTGATATTCTGGCCTTTAATCCAAGCTCATTTGGTAATAAGACAATGACCGCCTTGGATAGTTTGAAAAAATTAGGATCCATGTCTTATGAAGAGATGAAATTGACCAATAGTCCTCAAACATTTACAAAGTATTTATCTACCATTACAGGTAAGGCTAGCTTGAAGGAATTTTTAGACAGCAATCGCCAACTCTTTACGTCAGATGATGCGGATACTTGGCTTAAAAAATCTAGCCAAGCTATGATTGTTGAAAAATCATCTAAGGAAAATCCTTCAGCGCATGTCGGGCTGTATAGCAAGTTGACAGCTGGAGAAAAGGATCTTCGTAAACAAGAGGCTAATATGGCTGCTATTTTGGGACTTTTAAATGTGAAAGAACCAAATGTTTACGTGATTAGTAATATGGCGACAATTACCTATGGTAATATTGGTTCCTATATAGATACTTCTCTTGCCCAGTCTAATCCAACTAAGTATCAGGCTGAGCTTGCTAGAGTCAAGTCTTTAATTGAGAAAGCGGCTGTACAACAAGCCAACTATGTTGATACTCTTTATCGTATAACAAAACCAGAAAATCGTGATAAGTTGCTGACAAATCGCTTGATTATTGATACGATGAAGAAATATACAAGTAATCCGAATGCCCAGATTGATAGCACTTGGTCATCAGCTGCTGGTAATGGAGCTGATAAGGGGGTCGACCAATTTATGACTCCTATGAATTACTATTCTCCAGTAAGTAAGGTGGGAGCTGAGGCCAATGGATTAGGTGTCCGTTACTTTATAGATAGGGTTCTGGATGATAGAGGTTCAGCTACTTATTCTCATGAAATGACGCACTTACTAGATAGAACGGTCTTGTTTAATAATCACGGTCGTCGAGATGGTACAGGAGCAGAGTTTTATGCGCGTGGTATTTTTGAAAACTCCTATAATCCAGAAAAGGATACTTATTTCAATCTCAACTTTGTGTATGATGAGAGTGATAAGAATGGATTTTACAATAAAACACCTGATCGATTTAAAACGGCAGAAGATTTGCAATCTTATATGAAGGGAAGTTTTGATGTCCTTTATACTCTAGATTACCTAGAAGCAGAGGCAAGTAAAGGCTTATCTGCTGAAGACAAGATGAGTTATTTCAAAAAAATAATGCCGATTCCTTCAACAGGTCCTAGAACTTGGGTAGATTACCGTAATATAGCAGTTAAACCGACTCATAAGAGTGAGGAGATTCAAGCTCTGACCTTAGAAGATGCCAAAAAATTGACAGATATTGATAGTTTGATTGACAATCATATCCTGGTCAATCGTTATATCATTGCTGGTTTTTTAGATAAAGGTAAAATTGCAGCAAATGGTTACTATACTGTTGATATGTTTGATACCATTTATGGTGTTAGTCAAAATGACTCTGGTATGAGTGGGGATATCACCTTTAGAAAACAAGCCTTTGAATTGATGGCTACTTTGGGCTACTATGAAGGATTTGTTCCTTATGTGTCAAATCAGTTTAAAAAACAAGCTGAAGAAGAAGGCAAACCGTTATCTGATAAATATATTTTCGATAACATTTTAGGAAAATCTTACGCAGCTTTCAAAAAAGAGCAAATAACTGAGCGTGTTGAGAAATTAGGTAAGTTAAAACCAATTACTATAAATTACAACGGAAAAGAAGAAGTGATTGATAGTAAAGAAAAATTACAAGAGCTTATGAATAAAGCTGTTAAAGAAGAACTTGCTCAGATAACAGCAGGAAATACAACGGCTAAAAAGTTTAAATTTATCGAAACACCAGTTCAAAAACTGAAAAAAGCGATTTATAAAGCTTATCTCAAAGATTCAGATGACTTTAGACAGTCGATTTACAATAGTTAAGACAAAAGGGACATCTCTCTGGAATGAACATTCAGAGAGGTGTTTTTTGGTCTCTTTTGAGGTTTGTATTGTTTATTGCAAATTACAGTTTGATTGAATATGGAGTGATTTTCAGACTTTTCCACAAATTATAGAATCTTTTCTGAGTATTTAGGGAGTGATAGAGGAAGTCTTGAAAGCGCTTTTGTTTTGTGCTATAGTCAAGTATATCGATTCGTTTAAAGAGGAATGCTTGTATGAGAAGAGAAGAAGTTTTACGAAATCACTGGTTTTTTAGCCAGGAGGTAGGGAAAGAAGAGGCCTTGGCACCGGATTTTCAGAGGGGAAATTGGCAGGCCATTCAAGTGCCGCATGACTGGAGTATTTACAATGATTTTGACCAGTATTCGCCAGCGCAAAATGAGGGTGGTCAGTTAAATGGGGGTCAGGCTTGGTACTGGACGCAGTTTTACTTGGAAGAAGATGCCAGTCTTGTATCGGTGCATTTGCTCTTTGATGGAGTTTACATGAATGCCCAAGTCTATATCAACGGGCAAGTGCTGGGTTATTATCCCAATGGCTACACACCTTTTTCTTATGATATTACGTCTTATCTAAGAAATGATGGGACGGCCAACCAGCTTGCGGTTTTTGTGGAAAATCAGCAACCTAGCAGTCGTTGGTACTCTGGTAGCGGTATTTACCGAGAAGTAAAATTATTGATTACAGATTCGGTGCATCTGGATTTATATGGGATTAAGATAGAAAGTCCCAAGCTCAAGGAACAAAGAGATGGATGGGTGGAAACCCAGCTTACAAGTAAGGTTTCAAATGATGGACCTCAGTCTGTGTCGGTGTATTTGGAACAGAGTATCTGGTATGATGGGCAGCAGCTGTCAGACTGGCAGGAGACTGATTCTGTAGTGATTGAGTCTGGGGGAAAACATCATTTTCAACAAGCGATATCAATTTTTCAACCCTTGCTTTGGGATATTGATCATCCTCATCTCTATCAGTTGAAGACTCGAATCTACAAAAATGGCATTTTGGTTGATGAAGAAGAGGAGACCTTTGGTTATCGCTATATGGATTGGCAAGCGGATAAGGGCTTCTTTCTAAATGGTCGCTGGTTGAAGATTCATGGGGTTTGTCTCCACCATGACTACGGAGCATTGGGAGCTGTGGAAAACAGGTCAGCTGCTGAGAGACGCTTGCGTCAGATGAAGGAAATGGGAGTCAATGCTATTCGAATCACACATAATCCAGGCAGTAGCATCTTGCTAGATGTGGCAGCCAAAATGGGCTTACTCATCCAAGAAGAAGCCTTTGATACCTGGTATGGAGGCAAGAAAGAATATGACTATGGTCGCTTTTTTGAGGAAGAAGCGACTCATCCAGAAGCGAAAGCAGGCGATTTCTGGTCAGATTATGATTTGCGCACCATGATTGAGCGTGGTAAGAACAATCCAGCGATTTTTATGTGGTCCTTGGGAAATGAAGTCAGCGAAGCAAATGGCGATGCTCATTCATTGAAGACGATCAAACGCTTGCTGGAAAGGGTCAAGGAGGTTGATGATAGTCGTTTTGTGACCATGGGAATGGATCAGTTCCGCTTTGGAGATGGGTCTGGAGGTCATGAAAAGATAGCCAATTTGCTGGATGTGGTGGGCTTGAATTACTCAGAAGACAATATTGATAGGATTCGCAAAAGACATCCCAAGTGGCGTCTTTATGGGTCTGAAACCTCATCGGCTACAAGGACGCGTGATAGCTATTTTCGCCCAGCTAAGGAATGGGTTGGGGATAATCGCCGCGTGCGGAATTTTGAACAGTCGGACTATGGCAATGACCGGGTTCCTTGGGGGAAGACCGCGACGGCTTCTTGGATAGCAGATAGAAATCGGCTAGACTATGCAGGTCAGTTTATCTGGACAGGAGTGGACTATGTCGGTGAGCCGACTCCTTGGCACAATCAAAATGACACGCCTGTCAAGAGTTCTTATTTTGGGATTGTGGACACAGCAGGGATTCCTAAAAATGACTATTATCTCTATCAAAGTCAGTGGTTGGACCTAAATCAGCATCCCATGGTTCATATCTTACCTCACTGGAATTGGGAAATCCACAAGAGTTATCAACAAGTTGTGGATAAGTATGGGGATATCCCTGTTCGAGTGTATTCAAATGCTGGTTCTGTAGAGCTATTTCTAAATGGAAAATCTCAAGGTAGGAAGAATTTTCAGGAAAAATGGACTTCAGATGGTAGAAAATACCAAGAGGGACAAGGTTCTGACCAACTCTATCTCGAATGGCGTTTGGCTTATCAACCGGGAGAATTGTGTGCTGTGGCTTATGACCGTAAAGGTCAGCTTGTGGCAGAAGATAGGGTGGTGACTGCAGGTAAGCCTGCTAAGATTGGGCTTCATGCCGAGAAAACAAAACTGGAGCCAGATGGGCAAGACCTCCTTTATCTCTATTTTGATGTATTGGACAAGGATGGAAATTGGGTGCCGACTGCTTCCAATCAGCTTCATTTTGAAATTGAAGGCCCTGCTCGTATTATAGGTGTGGATAATGGTAGGCAGGCCAGTCGTGAACGTTACAAGGCTCAGAAAAATGGTCGGTTTAAGCGGAAAGCCTTCCATGGCAGAGGTGTACTTTTAGTTCAGAGCTTGGAGCAGGCAGGCCAAGTAAGAGTAAAGGCCAGTGCCAGAGGGCTAGAGCCAGCAAGTTTTGATATCTTAGTGGGAGAGGCTTTGGCTACCCAACCAGTGAAAAATAAGCGCTTGTTTGAGATTCGAGTGGACAAGCAGGCAGGATTACAAGAAGGGGATTCCCTAGCTATTGGACTTTATCCACAAACTGTGGATAACCCTGTGAACAAGGTGGGGAATAGTGAAGTGATTTGGGAGACGAGTGGTAGTGCCCACGCCATTATCAAGCAGGGAGTGCTTCATTGCTTGTCTGCAGGCGACTTGGCTATTCACGCCATTTATCAAGGGGAGACCTATCAAACTCATTTGCAAGTTGCAGAAAATACCTCACTAGGGCAGGCAATTTCTGTACGACCACTTCGCTTGTATACAGATAAGGGGACTTATCCACAGATGTCATCTTCAGTTTTGGTGGACTATGAGTTCGGGGGTACAAAACGAGTCAAGGTTGTTTGGGAAGCAATCTCGGAAGAAGATATAGCAGGCTTTCATGAGTTTACAGTATCTGGTCAGCTAGAGGGTCTGGATTTAAAGGCTTTTGCTCAGGTTTGTGTCCAAGGGATTTGCGCTATTGAGCCTGAAAAGGTTTGGACGCTTGTCAAGGAAGTCCCACATTTACCAGACCGAGTCAAGCTAGTCTTATCAGATGGTAGACGAGATACGGCCAAGGTGACTTGGGATGAACTCGAACCTCAAGTCTATGCTCAGGTAGGAGAAAGTGTGCTCACAGGGCAGGTAGCGGGCTGTGAGTTGCCAGCAACAGTCACCATTCATGTGACAGATGCCAGTGTAGATGGAGAAGTTATTTCCAATCAGTGGACAGGGTCCAACCTGCCTCTGGTCTTTGCTTCTCACTCAGAGACAAATCACCCAGCCTCTTACCTCAATGACAAGGTCATTTCTCGGAAGAAATCGACAGCCAATACTTGGATTACCAAGTCAGAGCAAGCCAGCGTGGGCATTCTGTTTGGAGATGCAGGGATTTTAAAACCGCGATTTGTGGATAACCTGACCTTGTATTATGTTGAAAATCAAGAATATGTGGCCGTTGAGCCGACCTTTATCGATTATTATGTAGGGAATGAGCCTACCTTGCCTCGGACTCCAAATCATTTGGATAAGGATTCCCTGCTCAAGCAAGAGGAGAATTGGCGCCCTGTATCAGCTATCCGAAAAGTTTCAAGCGACAAGGATGAAGAGCTTCGTTTTGAATTTGACAAGGTGGAAACCTATGCCCTTCGTCTTCGATTTGAAAATTTGACCAGTCCCATAGCCTTAACAGAATTGCAAGTACATGCCAAAAAAGTAAAGAAAAATGTAGATAGGAAATAGTATGGTAAGAGAAATAAAACCGCATGGGCCCTTGCCTAGTCAGGCCCAGCTAGCTTATTTAGAGGATGAACTAGCAGCCTTTATCCATTTTGGGCCTAATACTTTTTATGACCAGGAATGGGGGACAGGTCAGGAGGATCCTGGGCGATTTAACCCGACAAGGTTAGATGCGCGTGAGTGGGTTCGAGTGCTCAAGGAAACGGGCTTTAAGAAGTTGATTTTGGTGGTCAAGCACCACGACGGCTTTGTACTCTATCCGACAGCTTATACGGATTATTCGGTCAAGGCCAGTCCTTGGAGGAGTGGAGAGGGAGACTTGCTCCTTGAAGTATCCCAAGCTGCCACAGAGTTTGATATGGATATGGGGGTCTACCTATCGCCGTGGGACGCCCAAAGCCCCCTCTATCATGTGGACCGAGAAGCGGACTATAATGCCTATTATCTGGCTCAGCTGAAGGAGATTTTATCAAATCCTGCCTATGGAAATGGAGGGAAATTTGCTGAGATCTGGATGGATGGTGCCAGAGGAGAGGGCGCTCAAAAGGTTAATTATGAATTTGAAAAATGGTTTGAAACTATTCGTGACCTGCAAGGAGATTGCTTGATTTTTTCAACAGAAGGCACTAGTATCCGCTGGATTGGCAATGAACGAGGGTATGCAGGTGATCCCCTATGGCAAAAGGTGAATCCTGACAAACTAGGGACAGAAGCAGAGTTGGATTATCTTCAGCACGGAGATTCGTTTGGCACGATTTTTTCAATCGGTGAGGCAGATGTTTCCATCCGGCCAGGTTGGTTTTACCATGAGGATCAGGATCCTAAGTCTCTTGAGGAGTTGGTCGAAATCTATTTTCACTCGGTGGGTCGGGGAACTCCACTCTTGCTTAATATTCCGCCGAATAAAGATGGGCTCTTTGATGCAAAGGATATTGAACGCCTCTATGAATTTGCCGTTTATCGCAATGAGCTCTATAAAGAAGATTTGGCTCTGGGAGCTAAGGTATCTGGTCCTGCTCTTTCCGCAGACTTTGCCTGTCACCATTTGACAGATGGCCTTAAGACCAGCTCTTGGGCAAGCGATGTAGACTTGCCCATCCAGCTAGAATTAGACTTAGGGTCACCTAAAACTTTCGATGTGCTTGAGTTAAGAGAAGATTTGAAGCTGGGGCAACGAATCGCTGCTTTTCATGTGCAAGTAGAGGTGGATGGTGTCTGGCAGGAATTTGGCAGGGGCTTTACAGTTGGTCATAAGCGTCTCCTGCGAGGTCCGCTAGTAGAGGCACAGAAGGTGCGCGTGATGATTACAGAGTCACAGGATTTACCTGTATTGACCAAGATTTCCCTCTATAAAACTCCTAGATTATCACAAAAAGTAGTTGTTCAGGGTCTAGCATTTGCAGAAAAAAGCCTAGCTGTGGCAAAGGGAGAGACTCTTCATTTTAGGATTGAACGTAGCGAAAGTGATACTCCTTTAGAGGCTAAGATTTCGATTCAACCGGGGACAGGTGTCCATGGTGTCGCCTATCAGGACGAGATTCAAGTCCTTCAATTCCAAGCTGGGGAAAGCAAAAAAGATTTGACCATACCAACCCTGTATTTTGCTGCTGATAAGACCTTGGATTTCTATCTGAATCTGACTATTGATGGACAACTGATTGATCAAGCTCATATTTTAGTTGAAACGAGATAAAATATCTTCACAATTCATTTCCTTTCCGAATAAATAGATAGAGCCATCGAATCTAACAAAATTAGATTTCAAACTATGGTATAATAGAAGGAGGAAATGGATGATTTTAAGACATCCGGGCATCAGTCCAACCAATGACTTGGTTGCTAAGAAAATCTTTAGCAATCCAGAAATCACTTGTCAATTTATCCGCGATATGTTGGATTTACCAGCAAAAAATGTGACCATTTTGGAGGGAAGCAATATTCATGTCTTGCCTTCCGTACCTTACTCGGCACAGGATTTCTATACCAGTATAGACGTCTTGGCGGAGTTGGATAATGGCACTCAGGTAATTATTGAGATTCAGGTGCATCATCAGAATTTTTTCATCAATCGCCTGTGGGCTTATTTGTGCAGTCAGGTCAATCAAAATCTTGAAAAAATTCGTCAACGTGAAGGTGACACCCACCAGAGTTACAAACACATCGCACCAGTTTATGCTATTGCAATTGTGGACAGCAATTATTTCTCAGATGACCTAGCTTTTCATAGCTTTAGCATGCGCGAGGACACGACAGGTGAGGCTTTAACAATTACAAACAACGGTCA